>JASFGN010000298.1:0-4916 GCA_050123735.1 Desulfobacterales bacterium
GATACGCTCGGTGATCTCGGCAAGCTCTTCATTTTCCTTGTTATTCATCTGGATCACCTGGGTATTGACCAGCACCTCGGTCAGGGTATTGCGGAAATTGTGGGCCACACCGGCTGCGATGGTGCCGATGGCCTCCATCTTCTGAACATGCTGCAACCGCATCTCCAGCTGTTTGCGTTCGGTGACGTCGGTGATCAGCAAAATAATGGTCAGTGGCTCGCCCTTGACCGGTATGCATGAAATGGTTACCAGACGGCCGCCCAGGTCAACAGGGTTTTTGGTGCCGATTTCAAAACGTTTTTCATCACCGGACTTTAACTTGGCAGCCAGTTTGTCTCGAACCTTACCTTCGAACAAATCCGGCGGATAGGATGCCAGCAGATTACCTTTGTCCAGCCCGAACATTTCAACCGCGCTGGTGTTGGCATAGACCACCTTGCCGGAAAAAACCTCCAGAATGCCTTCCGCCATACTCTCCAGAATGGTCTCCAGGTGATGGTTGCGCGACAGCAGCTCTTTGGTCAACTGCCGGGCGTAGACGTTTTCAAGGCCCTTGATCGGTTTGGGCGCGTCATTCTGGCGGGGAACTTCAGAGGCTTCGATCGCCGCCAGCACGTGCTTGCCCATCACATCAAAGGGACCTTTGGCAATATAGGCATCTGCGCCGATTTCGGTGTGATCAAAATCGAGTTCAGCCACGGCCGCCGACAGAATCACCAGGTAGCAGTCTTTTAGATGGGGCATTTTGCGGACGATGTGGCACAGCTTATCGCCGTCGATCTTGGGCATAATCAGATCAAAAAACATGATATCCGGATAAAAGGAGGTCAACAGATTCAGGGCTGCAAAACCGTCCTGGGCCGTCGCCACTTCGTGGCCTTCCTTTTCCAGCAGACCGCTTGCGAATTTCAACAATACCCGATCATCATCAACCAATAAAATCTTCTTCTTCATGAGATCAAAACCTTGTTCTTTTTGCCAGAATTAAAAGTTTATATTTTAGACAGGATTAACAGGATTTTTTATTAACCGCAGACGGACGCAGACCTTTGGCCGAGCGACCTGCTCGGCCAAAACTTTCAATCGCTTCGCGATATTTTTTTATTTAGTATTTTAGTTCACGGTGGTAGCATTAAGCACTGTGCCAAAATCTGTCTCCGTTGAATAATAACCTGTTGCCCGGAGGGCATCCAGGTTTTCCTCCCGAAAGGTCGTCGGGAGGAAAGCGTACTGTCTGCGTCTGTCAGCGTGGGTCTCGTGGTTTAAAAACAGCCTCTTGCAATTCCTGTCTGAAAAAGCTCGAGTACTGTTCGTAATATGGAACCCATGACTCGTAACGCGCAACCCGCAAGTGAACCTCTGAACCTTGAACCCTGAACCTGAGGCGGTCTAACCGCCTCCAGAGATTTCCCTGACCAGCTGCTGCAGCCGCTGAGCCACTTGCTCGAGCTGATCGGCCAGGCTGTCGACAATCTGATCCGCGTCGTCCAATGTGCCGTTGCGCCCCATTTGCTCGAGGGTGTAAGCCGTGTCGGCCGCATTTTCGGCCTGGAAATTCCGCAACATGCCTTTAAGGGAATGAGCTGTGCGGGTCAGGGTCTTGGCGTCGCTGCTCTTCAGGGTATCGCGCAGTGCTTCTAACATTTGCGGGTAGTCATTGATGAAGATATCGACCAGTTCCTTAAAAAGGTCGTGGTCGTTTTCAAATGACTTTATTAAACCGTCAAGTTCGAAGTTGGTTGATTTTTGGCCGTCTTCCGGCAACTCATATTCTTCCTCGGGCGTTGACGGCACCAGCGCTTCAATGGCCTTAAAAAGCTTGGCCGCCGAAATCGGTTTGGACACATAGCTGTCCATACCGGCTTCCAGGCAGCGCTCACGGTCCCCTTCCGTCGCATAAGCCGTCATGGCAATGATCGGTATGCGGCCACCGCTGCGGGCCTCTATTTTTCGTATTTCCCGGGTAGCTTCAAACCCATCCATTTCCGGCATTTGAACATCCATCAAAATAACATCAAACAGTTCCGGATCAAATACTTCCACAGCCTGTCGCCCGTTTTCAACCAGAATCGGTTGGAAGTCGTTTTTTTCGAGCAACCGCAAAATAAAGGTCTGGTTAAAAGGAGTGTCCTCGGCCACTAAGATTTTTAACGCGCCCACGGCCGCCTTCATGGTGGCTTCAGGCGCTTTTGGCGGCGGCGCCTTGGCTGCAGGCTTGAGATCCAGCGCGACCTGCAAAAGATTCAGCAGTTCCGGTGGATTGAGCGGTTTGGTGGCACTGGCTTTAATGCCGAGCTTCCCGAACTCGGCTTTCCGTTTCAGATGCGGAAACGTCAGCATCATGGCCACGCGTAAACTCTTCTCTTTCCGGGACTTTATCCAGCGCGCCAGACTGAACCCGTTGGAGCCGGGCATGTCCGAATCAATGACCACCAGATCAAGCGACGAATCGTCGGTGCTGCTCTCTGATATAATCTGTCGGGCTTCCTCCGCATTGGCGGCAAATTGTGCAGTCAGCTGCCAGCTGTCAAACATTTCCTTGAGCAGGCGCCGGGCGGCGGCATTGTCATCGACCACAAGAATACGCTTGCGGGTTAAACCATCAACCGTCTGACCCACCTTCGTCAGCGGTTGCTCGGGCAGACGCTCTAAAGCCGCCGAAAATTCAAAACGGCTGCCCTGGCCCGAATCACTGGCAACTGTTAGTTCACCACCCATCAATCTTACCAGCTGAGACGAGACAGCCAATCCGAGCCCCGTCCCACCGTATCGACTGGTTGTTCTGGCGTCCACCTGTTTAAAGGCGCTGAAGATATCTTTTTGCTTTTCTTTGGGGATGCCGATGCCGGTATCTTCAACCGAAATATTCAAAACTGCTTTTTTATCGGTGTGTTGATCTGAAACCACATTGACAATGACTTCGCCCTCGTCTGTGAATTTAACTGCATTTTCAATCAGATTGAGCAAAATTTGACGCAGGCGTCCCGGATCGCCCACCAGGCGGTCAGGAACGTCGGGAGCCACACGATAGACCAGCTCAAGCCCTTTGGTTTGCGTGCGCATGCCCATCATGCTGAGTGTTTCTTTCATAAAATTGCGCAGATTAAAGGGTGAATTTTCCAGCTCAAATTTGTCGGCTTCGATTTTTGAAAAATCGAGCAAATTGTTGATCAGTGACAGCAGTGCATAGGCGGATGAAATCACCACATCAAGATCTTCGCGTTGATCGGGTCGCAGGTCAGTTTCCAGCATGAGTTCAATCAATCCAATGATTGAATTGAGCGGGGTTCGAATTTCGTGGCTCATGTTGGCCAGAAAGCGGCTTTTCTCACGATTGGCAGCTTCCGCCGCCATTTTAGCCTGCTTGAGGGCCTCTGCCTCTCTGCGCTGGGTAACATCCCTCAGGAAGCCGCCAAATCGAAGGAGCGCTCCTTTTGAATCGGTTATCGCGGTGATGGACGTTTCCGCATAACGCTTGGAGCCGTCCCGCCGGATTAAAATCAGATCCAGCGCTTTGACCGCTTCACGGGTACGATAGATATGATTGATGGCGTTCAGCAGTTTCTGGGAGCTTTCTGCATCCAGATAGGCACTATGATTCATGTCGGTCATTTCGACCCTGGAATATTCGAGAAGATCGCACATCGAGTCATTGAAAAAGATGAAATTGCCGTCGATATCAAGCTCATAATATCCATCCGGGGTGGTTTCAACGATCCGCCGGTAGCGTTCCTCGCTGTCTCGCAGCATTTGCTCGGTAATCTTGCGCCGGTTGACGGTATACTGGGCGTGGGCACCAAAGATGACGAACAGACACAGGATCGTCAAACGGCTCCAAATTTCACTGATTCCGGGTCCGACCAACCGCTGTAAAAAATTAACGTCGTACTCGGTAAACAGGTATAGAACGGAATCGAAAATCGTGTAGAATAGCGCCAGCCCGAATCCGATCAGCACCATCTGGTCCCAGAAGTGAACCCGTATTTTTTGCTTTATGTCGACGGCTGTCATCAGAAAAATCCCCTTCTTGATGCTCTATTTGCGATGTATAAATAAAAAATTTTATCAAGGAACGCATAGATTTTCAAGAGTTCAAAGGTTTTGGGTCAAAGGTTCAAAATTCCGTGTTACGTGTTGAATTTTTAGCTCACACCCTGGTTACATTCGCTGCGCTGATCTCTGTCGAGATATTTAACTGAGCAAGCAGAGGCCAGAGAGAAAAAACTTTTAAGTTAAAAAACTCTGAGAACCCTGCGGGCTCGAGCGAAGCGGGCGTGAGATAATTCTCAGACAGAATCGGCGGGTTGCCGGGTACCGCTTACTCTCCGAAAAAACAAATATTTTCAATTTGTTATGAAAATATTCAGCCGATTGAAATTGACAACGATAAGCAGATTTGATATTCATTATATATAATGATTCAGTATACTTAAAAATAAAATCAACTGTTTGTACACCGCTTAAAACCGATATAAATAAGGATGATATTTGGCAAAATCAACACCACCTCCTCCGATTCGGCAAAAATCTTCGCCGACGCAGGTGCATATCGTTGGCCCGTTGACGTTCCAGAATAAATTGATGGCCTGGTACCTGGAAGAACAGACCGGCCTGGCATGTACCTGCCTGAAAGAATTGGATGCGGCGTCATTTTCAGATCGCAACGGGCAGCAGAACGACCTGGTACTGCTGGATTGTTTGGGCAGCGACTATACCAGTTTATGGTCGACCATCCGGGCTCTGTTCGAGTCTGACAAGGCGGGGATATATGTTGCCATCTTTAACATGGCCGCCGGCAAAAGGTTCGGCAACGATCTGGTCAAGCGGGGTGTTCGCGGTGTTTTTTACGATGACGATCCCCTGCCGAATATAGCCAAAGGTGTGCCGGCCATCCTCGAGGGAGAGCTGTGGTTTTC
>JASFGN010000299.1:0-4916 GCA_050123735.1 Desulfobacterales bacterium
TGCGAGCAGTGTTATCGGTACCAGCAGCTTGAGACGCGGCGCACAACTGCGCCATGCCCGAGCGGATATTGTTATTCAGCCGATTCGCGGCAACCTGGATACGCGCCTAAAAAAACTCGAATCTGAAAATTTTGATGCCCTGGTGCTGGCAGCTGCGGGCGTAAAGCGCCTGAATCTTGAACATAAGATTACCGAGTACCTGGACGCCACCATCATGCTGCCGGCGATCGGCCAGGGGGCGCTGTGCGTTGAAATCCGAAAAGACGATCCCATTGTAGGACCCATGGTCGCAGCGATGGAGCATGCGCCCACCCGCACAATCGTAAGCGGGGAGCGCGCGTTTCTCCGGCGGCTGGAAGGCGGCTGTCAGGTACCCATCGCCGGTCACGGAACCATCAAGAACAATTCCCTTACCCTGACCGGGCTGGTTGCCGATGTCGACGGTGCCCTGGTCATCAAAGGCGAAAAAAGCGGGCCAATCGAATTCGCTGAAACCATTGGCATCGATCTGGCTGAAGAACTACTGGACAGGGGAGCGTCTGAGATCCTGGAAAAACTGAAAACAATGGCAATTGAAAACAATGAAGGCTAAAGTGTATCTGGTCGGTGCCGGGCCCGGCGATCCGGGTCTGATCACCGTAAAGGGCAAGGAATGTATCCAAAGGGCCGATGTCATTATCTATGACTACCTGGCCTCCCCTGCCCTGTTAAAATATGCGGCCAGGTCGGCGGAGCTGATCTATGTGGGCAAAAAAGGCGGCGATCATACGCTTTCACAGGATGAGATCAACAGCTTGCTGGTGGATAAGGCCAAATCCGGAGGGGTTATCACCCGCCTTAAAGGGGGCGATCCGTTTATATTCGGCCGCGGCGGCGAAGAAGCCGAGGTGCTGGTAAAAGCCGGCATCCCGTTTGAAGTCGTACCGGGTGTCACTTCCGCGATTGCAGCTGCGGCCTATGCCGGCATCCCGCTGACCCATCGCCAACTAACATCCACCCTGGCCTTTGTGACCGGCCATGAGGATCCGACCAAGGAGGAGACCGGCATTAACTGGTCCTCTCTGGCCAGCGGCATTGGAACCCTGGTATTCTTCATGGGCGTTAAAAATCTGCCCAATATAGCCGAGCGCCTGATAGCGCATGGTAAATCAGCGGACACACCGGTGGCGTTGATTCGATGGGGCACGACTTCGCGCCAGAAAACGGTAACCGGAACACTGGGCACAATCGCTGAAAGGGCCCAGGCTGCCGGCCTGAAGGCACCGGCCATTATTGTGGTCGGTGATGTCGTCGATTTGCGGCAATCGCTGAAATGGTTCGAGGATCGACCGCTGCTGGGCAAACGCATCGTCGTGACACGAGCGCGGCAGCAGGCCAGTGACCTGGTCAATATGCTCACCGATCTGGGTGCTGAATGCCTCGAGTATCCAACCATTGACATTCGGCCGCCCGAAGATCTCCAGCCCCTCAAACGGGCGGTCGCAAATGTATCCGCCTATGACTGGATTGTTTTTACCAGTGTGAACGGGGTCGGCTATTTTTTCGAGCAGCTTTTTGCTGCCGGCAAAGACGCCCGTGCCCTGGGCCATCTGAAAACAGCCGCCATCGGCCCGGCCACCGCCGCCCGCTTGCTGGAATTTGGCTTGACCAGTGATATTGTGCCGCAAACCTACCGGGCGGAATCCGTGGTGGAGGCATTTAAAAAAGAAAAATTGAACGATAAAAAAATATTGCTGCCGCGCGCGAAAGAGGCCCGCCCGATTTTACCGCGGGAGCTGAAGAAAATGGGTGCTGCGGTCACTGAAATCCCGGCCTATGAAACTGTTAAAGCCGTTGAAAAGTCGGATGATCTGATCCAGATGCTCAAAGACAAACGCGTCGATATGATCACCTTCACCAGCTCATCCACCGTAAAAAATTTTAAGGCCCTTTTGCCGGCAAAAGATTTTGCCGTGCTTGTTCAAGATGTAACCATCGCCAGCATCGGCCCGATTACCAGTGATACCGCCACAGAGCTGGACTTTGAGGTCCATATTACCGCCCAATCCTATACCATCCCCGGGCTGGTTGAAGCGATCCTGCAACACTATCAAAACACTTAGCCTGCTGATATGTCTCAATTAGCGCGTCGTTTCGAGGACACCGTGAGGGTACTGGCTCTTAACTCCAACACCCGGACCGGGGTGCAAAGCAAAACCGAACTGATGCTCAATCACCTGGTGCAGGGAATGCGGGCAGCAGGCGCCGAGGTCGAAGCCGTCAACACCGGGAAAATCAGAATATTACAGGGCGATTTTCGCGAAATCGATTTGCCCGCCCGGGGCTATGATATCATTTTAGCGGCGGCTGTCCTGCATCATTTGCGGGATGATCAGGATTGGGAGTCGTCCTTTGAAAAGATCTATCGTTTGACCGCCCCCGGCGGCAGCGTGTGGATTACAGACCTGGTGGCTCACGAGACCGAACCCGTACAGGCACTGATGTGGCAGCGCTATGGTGACTACCTTTGCGCTCAGGGGGGTGAAAACTATCGCGCCAAGTTCTTTGAGTATATCGACAAGGAAGATTCACCGAGGCCGGTAACCTATCAAATGGATTTACTGCGCCACGTCGGCTTCGATCAGGTTGAGCTGTTGCATAAAAATTGCTGTTTTGCCGCTTTTGGCGCCATCAAAACCGCTCGATAGTCGACAATGAAGGTATTTTGCAAATGGGCACTTGGATTTGCCTGGGGATATTGGCTCTGATCAGCATTCCCCTCCTCTGGTTGGCGCCATTGAAGAGCTGGCATTACAAAACCGCTAAGATTTGAATTTTACACTTTTCACATTAATTTTCACGTAAATTCAAACTTTTATAAATCTTCAGCGGCGCGCTTGACCTCGACATGATAAGCCGCTGCCAGTGCAGCCGCCGGCGGCCGCCAGTACGATTTAATTAATTAAATTTCAAATAGTTATCATCACTTCTCATCTTCCTGGGACAAAATTTTGATGAGATATTGACGTTAGCATCGAAATTGGTGTAAATTAACGTACTTTCTCACTTTTATCGGCATATCGATTTTTCATATCTCGCAAAGCCCGTTGACCATTGGAACCGATGGTCTGAACCCTTTTGCATGTCGCTGCGATCTGCTGATCACAAATTCTGATTGCGAAACCAAACGGCTTAAAACAAAAACTGCTAAGGTGCGGCGATGAACGATTTTCTCGAACAATTACCGGGTCTTGTTGACCAAATTAGATCACTGCGAGAAATCATTATCACCAATATCGTCTTGATCGGTCAAACGCCTGCGCCAACTTTCAGAGAAAAAAAACGCAGCAAATTATTCATGGAGCGCCTGGCCGAGTTCCAGGTGGATGAGATCACCACCGATGGCTATCGCAACCCGATTGGCATCATTCGCGGTACAGATGCCAGTAAGCCGCCCATTTTTGTGCTGGCTCACATGGATACATTTTGTGAAAAAGATCAACCGCTCAATTACACAATCAAAGCAGACACGATCACCGGCGCCGGACTTTTAGACAATTCGGTGGGAGTGGGTGTCATCACATCTTTGCCGGTTATTTTTAAAAAATTGGAGATTAAATTTGAATCCGATATCGTGCTGGCCGGCACAATCCAGTCCATTGGCAAAGGCAACCTGCGGGGGATCAGACATCTGTTAAAAACATGGCCCACCCCCATCAGAGGCGGCGTGTGTGTCGAAGGTATTGAGCTGGGCCGACTCAATTATTATTCCGATGGTATGATCCGGGGCGAAATTGGGTGCACGATTTCAGACGAAAGCAATCGCTTGAGGGAATACACACCCAATGCGATCATCATCATAAATGAAGTCATCAATGAAATACTGAATCTGAAACTCTCCCAGCGGCCCCGGTCGCGAATTGTAATCGGCCGCATCAATGGCGGTGCCAATCATGGCCGCTTGGCCCCTGAGGCGAGTATGGGATTCGAAATACGCAGCGATTCATATAAAGTCGTCAAAGACCTTTTCGCTGAAATCAGAGATATTGTCGAAGGCATCGGTCACCGATACGAAGCGGATATTAATTTAAAAACCATCAGTAATTTAAAAGCGGCGCGCCTCAAACACAATCACCCGCTGGTCAAACAGGCTGCCGCTGTCTTGAATGCGCTGGGGATAAAACCGATCACCAAACCGACGGAGTCGGCGCTATCGATATTTCTTTCCCGAAAAATTCCGGCAGTTACCTTGGGTGTTACCCGTGGAGAAAACCGCTATCAAGAAAATGCCACCATGGAAATAGAACCGATGTATCGCGGGATCGCGCAGATCATTGGCGTGATGAAAGCAATCGACAGTGGGGTGTGCGATGAGCAATAATTGGCTTGATAAAAATACATTTCATCATTCGGATTTTAAAGACCTGAACCGGTTGGTTGAAGAAAAGAAAAAAAAGGACCTTAAAATTTCACTGTGCCTGCCGACCCTCAACGAAGAAAAGACAATTGCCAAAGAAATCATTATTATGAAATCGGAATTGATGACCCGCTATGCGCTATTGGATGAAATCGTGGTTGTCGATTCCGGTTCAAGCGATCAGACCCGGCAGATCGCGCGGTCCTATGGTGCCGATGTTTATAAGGCTACCGATATTCTACCCCAGCTGGAGCCGTTTAAAGGCAAAGGTGAAAATCTCTGGAAGGCCCTTTATATTACCAAAGGCGATATCATCATTTACCTGGATGCCGACATTAAGAACATTCACCATCGCTTCGCCTATGGCCTGCTGGGCCCATTGCTGCTGTATGATAATATCAAATTCGTTAAGGCCTTTTATGACCGGCCGATTTCAATCGGCAGAAAAAAGATGCGCCCGACCGGGGGCGGCCGCGTCACGGAGCTTGTCATCCGCCCTCTGTTTTCGCTGTTTTTCCCG
>JASFGN010000300.1:0-4909 GCA_050123735.1 Desulfobacterales bacterium
AATTTCGCGGTGAATGACGGTCTGGGATGCACCGGTATCCAGGAGCATCAGGCTCTCCACTTCAACGCCATTGTTTCCAAGCAGGGTCGGTACAAAAACCCTGTTGCCCTTTATAATGACCGGTGTTTCGCGATTCATTTTTTGGGCCAGTTCTGCCTGGCGTTGTCTTTCTGATGCTTCCTGTTCAGCGGCCTGTTGCAGCTCTCGCTCCAACTGGCGCTGTCTTTCAAGCTCCAAGGCCTGCTGCTGTTTTCGATCGGTTTCCAGCTGGTTTTTTTTTTGGTCTGCCGGCAAATGGTCATACTTTTCCGGGTAAACCTCGACCTTTTCGCGATACTCCTGGGGAACCTGGCTCAGGTCGTCGACATAAAAAATGTGGCCTTCTTTATCGACATATTTGTAAAATTCAGCCTGCAGGTTGAGCACAACATTCAGTATGAGCAAAATGAATACAAATTGAATGCAGACCGTTCTGATCTTCTTTGACATCTTATTTTTTACCCCAAAGCACAACGAAGTCAGACGTGAGACCGTAACTGTCTGTATGATTTATCTGTTCGATCCATTTACACGCTGACGCCAATGGGCGATCGCATTGGCATAATAGCTCAGCACATTGACTTCATCTGGAATCGCCCAGTAAACACCGTCTGACTCCCCGACCAGTTTTCTTAATTGTAGCATATTCAACGCATTTAGAATAGACTCCACCCGATTTTGGGGTGAAAGATATACGTGGGCGCCGCGGCGCTCGAGTTCAGCAATAAATCGATTCACCCGCTCCTGCAACTCTGCGGCATGCAGACCCCCGGGTTGGGCTTCGAGTAACACCGTTGCGACCAGTGAAACAGGCAACACCGGCACCACCTGAAGAATGGCATCCATAAGCCGATTCGCCAGTTTTTCGACTTCAGCAAACCGGGCCGGGCGCTCCAGCCGGGCAAAATTCACCCCGGTATCAGCAAAATATTGCCTGATAGATACCGGATTTCCAAAATTAACATACGCATAACCAAATCGTTGCCAGCGGCTTAAAATCATCAGCACCAGGCTTTTCCATATAAAACCGCAAGTGGTTTTGAAAATAAACCACCGGCTGCGTTTTTCGGCATCAGGATCCAATTCACGCAATAAACTCCGATCTTCCAGGGTTCGATCGTAATTCACCCCCACGGGAATGAATACGATATCGCGGTCTCTCCGGGCGTCATAACTGCGCAGCATGTAATCCAGAAAACCCAGTTTGGGCGGTCTCAGCCGTCCGTCACGACTGAGACCGCCTTCCAGAAATACCGCCTGACAGACGCCCTCCTTGGTCGCCATGTGGACATATCGTTCCAGAACGCACCGGTATAAAGGGTCACCTGAGTTGCGCCGCACGAAAAAAGCGCCCATGGCCCGGATAAGCGTTTGCAGCGGCCAGATTTTCGCCCATTCTCCGACGGCATAAGAAAGTGTTGTTTTTTCAGCAGCCAAAAAAGCCACCAGAACATAATCCATGTTGCTGCGGTGATTAATGACAAATACAACCGTGGATTCAGGATCGATCAATGCATAGCGTTGCTCATCGGCCATGCCGATGCGGACGCGGTAGAGCAGCCGGGCTACCTTTTTTGCCATCCAGTAGCCCATCCGGAAATACAGATAAGCATTAAAGGATGGCACGATCTCCCGGGCGTAAGCCATGACCTCTTTTTGAACCATTTCACGGGGGCAATTGCGTTCATGGGCATTTTGCTGGATGGCTTCAACCACTTTTGGATCGTAAACCAGACGGTCGATTAAGACCTGTCTTTTGGTCAGCTGAAAGGGTTTAATCTGAATATCCAGGCGCGTACTGATGTCATCAATCAGGCGATTAATTCGTCTGCGGAGAAACCATCGCGTACTGGGAATCAGCACGCGTTCCAGTATGGCCCAGACCGCTGCCGCTATCAGGAGAATGAAAAGCCAGATCGATATGGTGATGTCACCGCTCATGGGCGCCTCTTTTCGAAGACCGGACTGTCGGCGGGCAGACCCCGGCGGGCCAGGTTGACCTTACAGACACAGTCGTAGCTTGACGAATCGGCAACGAGGTGAAATAATTACGCATTAAAGGATCAACAATCGATGATATCCATCTTTTTGTCCGCTTCCGTCTGGATCCAGCGTCGGAACTAAAATGGTATTATAGGCCAGCACGTCAAAAATTCAAAGGGGTTTTTGATGCAATCCAAGCAAAACGATGACCTGAAAAAGAAAACCCGGGACCATGGGCGTTCTGATACATTTCGGTTTTCGCGGCGCTCGGTGCTGCTCGTTATGGCCGGGCTGATCCCTGTTATTCTGATAGGGTTTGTGGTTCACGCCAGCTATCGCAATACCGACAAATTTTACCTCAAATTTGGGGCCGGCGCGTTAGAAATCTGGCAGGGGACCTTTTCTCCAGGCGGAAAAAAGCGTATACTGATTATGCCGGGTGTTCAAAAGCCGGCTGAAATGAAAGCCGTTTATTCAAAAGAGGCCGTTTTCCCGCTGGCATATCATTTTTACCTCAGCAAGGCGGATGCCTTGATGGCGGTGAGCGGGATGCCGGATTTTGTCGGCATCAAATCCTATCTGAACAGGGCCCTGTCTTTCGCCACCACCGAGGAACACCTTCAAACAGCGCATGCACGCATCAACCAGATTGACCGCATGATCCTGTTTTACAAAGCCGATGTAGCGGCCACCAAAGGAACCCGCAGTGGGTTGGAAACGGCTCTGGATTATCTTGACCAGGCGGCCGCGTTAAACCCCGATGAAATTGAAACCGAACTGATCAAAAAGAAAAAGGCATCGATTCACAAACTCTTAGAAACGCTGTAAAACGCCGACATGACCACTAAACGCATTCTCATCCTTGCTCCGCTGGTGCTCACCGCGATCCTGCTGCAGTCCTATTTCTGGGTGCCCACCTATGAGCAACAGGCCAAGGGCAACCCCCGGCGTTTGAATCAATATATCAATGCCTCGATTGGCGACGCTGCGATTCTGAATCCAATTCTATCGGCCGACAGCGCCAGCAGTGAAATCACCGGCAAGGTCTTTGAGGGCCTGATTGACCGGGATGAAGAATTACGGTTCAGGGCAAGATTGGCAACCCGCTGGAAAATTTATGAGCACGCTTTTTTTTACGTGAATGCTGGGGCAGATGTTCCCGGCCTGGGCCGTGCCGCCGCTCCGGACATTGTCAATTTTCTGCAAGAGGCCCGCACAAAAAAATATCCAGCATCTGCCAAACTTCAAAAAACGCTGGATAACATTGCTTCGGTCACATTGATCCCGGCACGCACCGAGCGAGTGCGCGCGTCAAAAGCGCCTTCCGATGATAACCAGAAAGCCGATACAATCGACATAACGGTGGCGGCGCCGGCCAGAATCAAGCTCGATTTAAAAACCGTCGATCAGGATCTGTTTGTAAACCTCGGCCAGATCCTCGGAAAAAATTATTTCAGCAGCTTTGAGGGCGCGAAATATCTGTCGGCCAAACGGAAACTTGATGCGCAGCTGCTCGATGTCTATGCCCAACAATATCTGCCGTCGGTCGAGCACAATCCCATCATCGAGTTTAGACTCAGGCCCAACGTCAAGTTTCATGACGGTCATAGCCTTGATGCCCATGATGTCAAATTTACCTACGATGCGATCATGGACCCCAAAAATCTCTCACCCCGCATCGCCGACTACGAGCCGGTCAAAAAGGTGCTTGTCATTGATCCGCTGACCGTGCGTATTGTTTATAAACGCCTGTACTCACCGGCCATCGGAACCTGGAGCATGGGCATCCTGCCCGAGCACCTTCTGAATGATGCCGTGCTGAAAAAAGAAGCGCTCAAACTGGGCAAAGATCCGCAGTCATTTTCACTACGACAAAGCGGCTTTAACCGCCATCCCATCGGATGCGGACCCTTTGTGTTTCGCGAATGGGTGTCTGATCAGTATATCATCCTGGATCGCTTTGAGGAGTACTGGGAGGGGCCGCCCCATTATCAAAAATATGTTTTCCGCGTGATTCCGGATCTGCTGACTCAGGAAATGGAATTTTATGCCGGCACCATCGACAGTTACGGTGTTCAGCCGCACCAGGTCAAACGCCTGAAGGACGATCCCAATTTCCAGAGTTTTTCAGGCACTTCATTTGGCTTTTCCTACATCGGCTATAACATGCGGCGCGAGCCCTTTGATGATCGACGGGTTCGGCAGGCCTTGAGCATGGCCATCGATGTCGACAAAATTATCGAATATGTCCTGTATAATCAGGGAGAGCGCATCACCGGCCCATTCCCCAAACAGACCGATTTTTACAATCCGGATGTCGAGCCCGTGCCGTATGATCCCCAAGGGGCCTTGAAATTACTGGCTCAAGCCGGATGGAGACGCAACGCCGATGGGTGGCTTGAAAAAAACGGCAAGCGACTGCAATTTAAACTGATTACCAACAACGGGAACGACATTCGCAAAGCGATTCTGGCCATCGCCCAGGATTCATGGAAACAAATCGGCGTCGATGTGCGCACCGATCTGGTGGAATGGGCGGTCTTTATCCAGGAACGGGTCAACAAACTGGACTTTGACGCCCTGGTTCTGGGCTGGTCGATGGGAATTGATCCGGATCTGTATCAGATCTGGCATTCCAGCCAGACCGGCTATAGCCAGCTGAATTTTGTCGGCTTCAAGAACAAAGAGGCCGATCGTCTGATTATTAAAATCAGGCAGGAATATAATCACGAACAACAGGTCGAATATTGCCACCGGCTACATGACATCATCGCCTATGAGCAGCCTTACACGTTTCTGTTTGTCAGCCGATGGACGGCCGTTCTGGACAAACGCATCGTCATCAAAGAATTCGATCAAAACGCCAATATCGTTTATCGAAAAATTA
>JASFGN010000301.1:0-4890 GCA_050123735.1 Desulfobacterales bacterium
CCAAGTACTAAGCACCAAATACTAAGCACTCGTCACTCACCTATAATTTACGAAAAGTTCTCATCTGCATCAAATGACCCATCTGCATTTGCGCCTGCCGGCCGCTGATGCCCCAGGGCTTCATGGCCGGAGCCGGTTGCCGTGAAAACACCGGCATCTGGGGCGCTGCCGCCGCCATGGCGGACTGCATTGCAATGGCTTCTTCTTCGGTTTTGATATATTGCAGCACCGCAGCAATCGCCGCTGCTGTTTTCGAGTCATTTCCCATCTGAACTCCTTTTTCAAATTGTATGTTGCAAATTGTCCATTGAATATTTTATATTTGACGGTTGTTGGCCAATCTTCAATATTCAGTATTCAATATTCAATTACATGGGAATATTGCCATGTTTTTTCGGAGGCCGCGTCTCCCGTTTGGTGCACAGGACTTCCAGGGCATCGATTAGGCGGGCCCGTGTTTCCCTGGGTTCGATCACGGCATCAATATAGCCCCGATTGGCCGCCTGATAAGGATTGGAAAACAGCTCCTCATATTCTCGAATTTTTTCCTGGCGCTTGACCGCCGAATCCTCGGCCTGTGATATTTCTTTGCGATGGATGATATTGGCGGCGCCGGCCGCACCCATAACGGCGATTTCCGCTGTGGGCCAGGCAAATGCCATATCCGCACCCAGATCTTTGGAGCACATCGCCAGATAGGAGCCCCCGTAGTCTTTGCGGGTGACCAGCAGCAGCTTGGGCACCGTGGCCTCCGAATAGCACCATAACAGCTTGGCACCATGCCGGATAATCCCACCCCATTCCTGCTGGCTGCCTGGAAGGTATCCGGGCACATCGGCAATGGTCAGCATGGGAATGTTAAAGGCGTCACAAAACCGGATAAAACGGGTCGCTTTGTCCGAGGCATTGATATCCAGGCAGCCGGCCAGCACCTTTGGCTGGTTGGCAATAATGCCGATACTTCTGCCATTGAGGCGGGCAAAACAGACCACGATGTTGCGGGCAAAATACTGATGGGGCTCGAAAAACTCCCCGTTATCGACGATGGCCCGGATGACGTCTTTTATATCATATGATTTATTGGGGTTATCCGGGATAACCGAATTCAGCGAGGCATCGCTGCGACGGGGATCATCCTGGGTATCAACGATGGGTGGGTCTTCCATATTATTGGACGGCAGATAGGACAGCAGTCGTTTGATGCGATCGATGGCATCCTGATCGCTCTCACAGGCAAAGTGGGCCACACCGCTCTTTTCATTGTGTGTTTTGGCGCCGCCCAGATCTTCAAAGGTGATCTCTTCGCCGGTAACGGCTTTGATGACTTCCGGTCCGGTAATGAACATATAGCTGCTGCCCTTGACCATAAAGACCCAGTCGGTCATGGCCGGTGAATAGACCGCCCCCCCGGCAGTGGGCCCCATAATCGCTGAAATCTGCGGAATGACGCCCGAAGCTGCAGAATTGCGGAAAAAAATCTGCCCGTATCCGGAAAGGGCATCAACCCCTTCCTGAATGCGGGCACCGCCCGAGTCGTTTATCCCCACAAAGGGCACACCGGCCTTCAGGGCCAGATCCATGACTTTACAGATCTTTTTCGAGTGCATTTCCCCCAGGCTGCCGGCTCTGGCGGTAAAATCCTGGGAGAACGCAAAAACCGGTCGACCCTCCACAAGGCCGTGACCGGTAATAACCCCATCAGACGGGATATCGACTTTTTCCATACCGAAATTGACGCAGCGATGATTGACAAACATATCGATCTCGCGAAACGTTCCTTCATCAAATAACAGGTTCAGTCGCTCCCGGGCGGTAAGTTTGTTTTTTTCGTGTTGCTTGGCGACCGCCTTTTCGCCGCCCATCTCAAGGATGTTGGCCTCACGAGCTTTAAGTTCTTTTATTTTATCGTCGACGACACCCATTATTCGTTTCCTTTCTTTGGAGTGTTGGCATACTGGCGTACTGGAGCACCGGGTTTAGGGTGGATATCATTCGACAACACGCCAATACGCCAGTGCTCTAACAGTTTATAGCAACAGGGATGAACACAACCTAGGATTTGCCTTTTAACCGATTCCGGTTCTTTGGAACGCATACATAAAATTACAAATTTTCTAGACCGAACGATTATTGTCAAGAAAAAAAAGCAATTTATCGGCTGCAAGGGTCGGTGCGGTTTCTCCCCGGGCCACGGCACGCGTAATCTGCTCGAGCCTTTTTTTGATTTCAGGATTATTATAAAATCGCTGTTTGAGCTCATCTTCAACCAAGGCCCACAGCCAATCAAGGGCCTGTTTTTGGCGTTTGTGCGCCAGTTCACCACTGCGGGCAAACTGTTTATGAAATTTCAGAACCGTTTGCCAGATTTCAGCAATACCCACCATTTCCAATGCGCTGCAGGTCAGCACCGGCGGGTCCCAGTTGGGGGAAACGGGTTGTAGCATATGCAGAGCAGTGGTATATATTTTGGCCGCCTTCTGGGCCTTTTCAATGTTGTCGCCATCGGCCTTGTTGATTGCAAGGGCATCGGCCAGTTCCAATACGCCTCTTTTGATTCCCTGCAACTCATCTCCGGCACCGGCGAGCATCAACACCAGGAAAAAATCAACCATCGACGCCACGGTGGTTTCCGATTGGCCGACACCGACCGTCTCGACGATGATCACATCAAAACCGGCGGCTTCGCAAACCAGCATGGTTTCGCGCGTTTTGCGAGCCACGCCCCCCAGGGTGCCGCCGGACGGCGATGGACGGATGAACGCATTTTCTTCGACCGCCAGTTTTTCCATGCGCGTTTTATCGGCCATCACACTGCCACCGCTTCTGGAGCTGCTGGGATCTACCGCTAAAACCGCCACCCGATGTCCGCTTTGAATCAGCAACATGCCCAAGCTTTCGATGAAGGTGCTTTTGCCGACGCCGGGCACGCCGGTAATACCCAGCCGAATCGTCTTGCCGGTGAGCGGTAATAGCTCATCAACAATTTTGCGCGCCAGTTGCTGATGGTCGGGGCGCGCGCTTTCGATCAACGTGATGGTTTTAGACAGCAGCCTGCGATCCTGATCGCGGACACCTTTGATCAATATTTTGGGATCAGCCCGATTCATTTGTTAACTTCATCGCTCACTTTGTTGTGTCCAGCAATCACGTGATTTGAGCTCATTGTGGCAGCGCCAAAATCCGAAATTCGAATCTCGAAAACTGAAACAATTTTCAAAATTGAAATGACCAAAATTGAAAAACACTTTATTGTCGGTATCCCCCTATCCCTCTTTTTGAAATTAAAGCATTGGGATTTAGGATTTGTTTCGTGCTTCGGATTTCGTGTTTCGAATTTATTTTAAGACACTCACAGGAAATTATCGGCCTGAGCCTGTTCGGCTTCCCTTTTAGCCCCTCTGTTCCAGCACATTGAGCACCTGATTGGCCGATTCGGTCACCGGTGTGCCGGGACCGAAAATGCCGACCACACCGGCATCGTATAATGCCTCATAATCCGACGGCGGTATGATACCGCCGACGACCACCAGAATGTCGCCGCCGCCTTCTTTTTTGAGCGATTCAATCAGTTGAGGCACCAGGGTTTTATGCCCGGCGGCCAGGCTGGACGGACCGACCACATGCACATCATTTTCAACGGCCATCCGGGCGGCCTCTTCAGGGGTTTGAAACATGGGGCTGATATCCACGTCAAATCCAAGATCGGCAAAAGCAGTGGCAATAACCTTAATTCCCCGATCGTGACCATCCTGGCCCATTTTGGTTACCAGGATTCGCGGGCGCCGGCCTTCTTTTTCCTTGAATTCGGCCGTACGCTTGCGAATCGATTCGATAATCTCACTGTCACCGTATTCGGCAGCATATACGCCGGAAATGCACCGCGTGGTGGCCACGTAACGCCCGAACACCTTCTCAAGGGCATCTGAGATTTCACCCACGGTGGTCCGGGCCCGCACTGCCGGGATGCAGACTTCCAGCAAATTGCCGCCGGATTCCGCAGCATTAGTGACCGCCTGCAGCGCCTGCTCGACAGCTTTGGCATCCCGGTTTGCCTTGAGCTCTTTTAAACGCTTGATCTGTTCGTCCCGAACGCTGGCCGGAACCTCAAGAATCTCCAGATCCACATCTTCTTCAATCTGATATTTGTTGACACCCACAATGACATCCTTGCCCTGGTCGATGCGCGCCTGCCGACGGGCAGCCGCTTCTTCGATTCGCATTTTGGGCATCCCGGTTTCAATCGCTTTGGCCATGCCGCCCATCTCTTCGACCTCATCGATGATTTTGCCGGCCTCTCGGATAATCCCGTCGGTTAATGCTTCGACAAAGTAGGAACCTGCCAGTGGATCAACAACCTGGCATATTTGAGATTCCTCTTGAACGATCAGCTGGGTGTTGCGCGCGATCCGGGCTGAAAAATCAGTTGGCAGGCCAACCGCTTCATCAAATGAGTTGGTGTGCAGCGATTGAGTGCCGCCCAGCGCCGCCGATAGGCACTCCAGCGTGGTTCGGATAATGTTGTTATACGGATCCTGCGCCGTGAGGCTCCAACCCGATGTTTGGCAATGGGTGCGCAGCATGGTGGATCGCGGATCCTTGGGATTAAACTGACTGATGATTTTATGCCACAGGAAGCGCGCTGCCCGCAGCATGGCGATTTCCATAAAAAAGTTCATGCCGATACCGAAGAAAAACGACAGCCGCGGTGCAAATGTATCAATATCCAGACCGGCATTCAGGGCCGCCCGAACATATTCCAGACCGTCAGCCAGCGTAAAAGCCGCCTGCAACACGGAGTCGGCCCCGGCCTCCATCATATGATAACCGCTGATACTGATCGTATTGTAACGGGGCATATGACTGGAACAATACCCGATAATATCAGAAACG
>JASFGN010000302.1:0-4889 GCA_050123735.1 Desulfobacterales bacterium
GGTGGCGCGCGCTGTCGCCGGTTAGATTGCGTGACAGTCCGAAAATAAAACGGCCTCCATCTGTGGAGACTTCAATGATATGCCGGCCCCTGTGTCTTGCATAACGAACATCTGGATTTTGGTGCCAGCTGCGAAAGCGGCCCTGGATATTTGCCGGCAGCTCATCGGATGTGGTCCAGCGAATATCCGGGCTGTCGTAGCGAACGTCCAGGTAGGATTGACGCGCAATTTCGCGAGCGCGGTCCAGTGTCGGGGGTGTGCCCATATCGGCAATCAGATAATCGAGGTATTGCTCCACATTTTTATGAAAGGGGCCGATGAACTGGTTGCGAAGGTGTATGAAGAATCCACCCACCACCAGATTAATGCAAATACCGGCCAGAATGATCACCACCAGAAGCTTGGTGAAAACCGAGCGGAAGATTTTGTTAAACCATTTAGCTCGCATGTCTATGTCGATAATAACAATTTTCTTAGCATTTTTTATGGCATAATATCTTTATCGATATATCATCCTATCTCCAAACAATTGAATATTTAAGGATTGCGCCCTATTTGACAGTTTGGATTGAATTATGAACGAATGTGAAAACCTAAAATTTAAAGGACAGCATTCCGCCGGTATTCAATCTTCAATCTTCATTATTCAATATTCAATTGGCAATAAAAACATACCCGCTTCCCCAGACCGTCTTGATAAATTCCGGAGATCTGGGGTTGTCGTTCAGCTTTTGACGCAGGCGGCTGACGGCAATGTCAACCGAGCGATTAAACGCATCACAGTCCATGCCGCGTAATTCCTGCAGGATCTGGTCGCGATTCAACACCTTGCCGGCATTGCGGGCCAGAAGTGCCAGGGCCGCAAATTCGTTGGTGGTCAGATCAAGGGAATTGCCATCCAGCAGGGCAGTGCGTTTATCCAGATCGATGGTCAAGCGCTCAAAGGTAAGAGTCTGATTGTCGACCTGCTGCTGGCTGCGGCGCAGAACGGACTGAATCCGGGCCACCAGCTCACGGGGTTCAAACGGTTTTGCCAGATAGTCATCGGCCCCAAGCTCCAGTCCGACCACCTTATCGGTGACCTCCCCCCTGGCGGTCAGCATGATAATCGGAATGTTGCTGCTCTGGCGGATGACCCTGCAAACTTCAAAACCGTCCATATCCGGCAGCATAATATCTAAAATCACCAGGTCGGGTCCCGCCTGCTTGAGCTTTTTCAGGCCCATGGCCGGATGCGTCGCCGTGATGACGTCATACCCAAAGTCCTTTAAAAAGTCTTTGAGCAGCTGATTCAGCTTGGCATCATCATCAATGATCAGAATCGTCGGGTTCATTGCCAGTAATGGTTTAGCATAGGTTCTATTTTGATGGTCGTTAATAAAATTTATTTAGCAAAAAATTAACAAAAAATCCGAAGCACGAAATCCTAAATTCCAAACAAATTCTAAATTCAAATCTTCTAAATGTTTTGGTATTTTGAACATTCTGTATTCGGATTTGCCCTTCGACAAAGCTCAGGGTGGTGAGCCCTTCGACTCTGCTCAGGACCGTGAGTCTGTCGAACGGCGTGTCGAACCATTTCGGCTTTCGATATTCGATTTTCGAATTTTATAGTTGTAGGGCAGGTTGCACGTTGGGTGTTGCGCGCAACATCGGAAACGGCGTGGAGCTCAACACCTCGTAACCCGAAACGCGCAACACGCAACTTGCTACTGCCAGTTATGCTGATGTTTCTGATGAAACCACTCCAGCTTGGCCACCAGTTTTTCTTTCTGCTCCGGTGACAGGGTTTTGTGAAATTCGGCCAGACGCGCAACCGCCAGATCCATCATTTCAGTCATCTGTTCGCGCTTCTGCGCCATGAGCTCCCTCACCCGTTGCTGATCGATTTCCTCTTTGAGCAACTCGGCCTTAAACTCGGCATGCATGGCTTCTTTTTGGGCATGCATTTCTTTGGCCCTGGCCAGAAACTCTTCTTTGATCTCATCAAGTTGGACTCTCTGGGCATCGCTCAGATCGAGGGTCTCGGCAATGTAATCGACCATGAACTCCGCTTTATGATTCGCGGAATGCGAGCGGCATCCATTAAAGATCAGCGCAGCTAAAATAAATACACAGATCAATGAAATTGTTAAACCTTTTTTTACCATGATTCCTCCTTTGCTGTAAAAAAACGCAAATGGGTTTGAAAAGAAAACGAAGCTCTGTATGGCAGGAATATAATCAACGCAAAGGAAGAATGCTTTTCTCGAGTGTAACAGTTTGTAACAAATTGTATCGCAAATCAATGGGGGGGGCAGGGTCTTGACCCTGTTTTGACACTATGCGGCCATGGGAAAACCCTTCGGGTCGAACCCTTTTTCGGGCGTGATCGGCGTCAAACCCCAGAATGCACGGGCTTTGTCGCAACGCGGATTGGAGGCGTTTTTTTCCCAGGAAAATTCAAACTCGCGGCAGACAGACGGACGGCGTTCGTATATACGGCACCAGACGTGGTGGCCGATGACGCCTTGCAGCGCGATACAGCGGGGAGCGTTTCCCTCGGTTCCGATCATAACCCTTCGAAAATTATCCAGCTTTCTGGTCATCAAAAAGGTTTCTAAAGTTAATCAAAAAAATGCCGATAAGAAAGCAGGAGACTTCTCGGGTGTGCGTGCATTTTTTTGTCAGACGCCCATTTCAGATGGGGGCTGCACCGAACCGACCATTCATCTCGAAGGCTTTGGGGGGATAATGAAGGCCAAACCGATTAACGCCACTCTGTTCTCGACGTTTGTCTTTTTAGGACTGTTTTTGGCGGCCTGCACGCCAAAGTGCATCATCAAAGGCCGGGTGGTGGATGCTGAAACACAGTATCCGATAGAGGGCGCGGCCGTGGCCATTCGCTGGTACGAAAATCAAGACTGCAACGGTTCCGCCAAAAACCGCACAATTGGTGTCGATCAGGGCCTTTCGGATGCTGAAGGCACATTTAAATTCCCCCATCACCAGGACAAAAATTATGTGATGGGCGTATACAAGGAAGGCTATATTTGCTGGAGCAGCCGCAGCAGTTTTTCAAACGGCGCCAGGTCAGTTGCCGTTCCGAAAACCGACTCGCCTGTTCAAAACGATATGGTTGTTCAAATGGAACGGCTAAAGGGGGGGCATTCAGAAGACCAGCATGCCAGCTTTACAGTGCTGGTTGCCGAAGAGGTCACCACATCCAAGCAAAGCCCATTTTATCAGGCGATTAAACCCCTTTTTAAACGCTGGCGCGATAATTTGCGCGAGGAATTTAAAAAAACATTCAGCCGGCAGAGATCACCTCAACCCGAGTTGAACCCGGCCAGGTAGCGCAACTTATTCGTAGGCCAGGACGCGGATCAGGCCGATGGTGGCACCGGAGTCATCGGTTGTGGGCGCGTCACTGACGGATATGACTTTCTGCACCCCCTTTTCTTTGATAAATTTGTTGACCATGGCGTCGAGGTCTTCGAGTTCCTTGCGGGCATGAAAAATTTTTAACGGGCTGGCAAATGTCTTCACTTTAATCATAATGCCTTCTCCTTTCAACATCGGTTTCGATCATTAAACTTTTTTGTGTTTTGTTGATTCGTATTTTGTATTTAGCCAAAGACCCAGAGACTTATCTACCACCAACCACAAAACACCGACCACTAAACACCGACCACCCATATCAACCAAATAAACGGTGCCGTTTTGTTGTCAGATAATAATCTGCGATGAAATTCAGGGGTTTTCTGGCTTTCTGAAAATTTTCATGCAGGGCCCAGAAGACATCTGACAAATCCATTTCAACTGCAGTCTGGTGTTCAGCAGCCAGTCTGTAAAACTGTTGTCCCTTCTGCTCGTATTCCTCCGGACTGATCCTGGCCCCGGCACCAATTTGCGGCCTGATTTCACCGGAAAGCGGATAGCGATAATTGCGCTCGGCATAATCCGGAAATATGCCGAGAATAAACAGGCAGACATCTGCAATGCGCTTATATAATCCCAGGCGATATTCATCTTCGATCGCTTCGCTAAAACGAATTAAACTGGTGATATCCATGTCATTGAATCGTATCTTTCGCCAGAACCCTTTGCGGATTCGAAATGCGATTGAATAGCTTTCAATCCGGGTAAATGTCGACAGCATATTGGCCAGGTAAGCCACAATGGGCTGGTCATTTAATAACGCAACCAGTTCGCGGGTGTCAAAAACCGGGATACTCATGTTGCGGGTCTTTTCGAGGGTATAACTGGTCTTTGATAGATCGCCGATGGCTTTGCGCAAAAGGATCTCAAAAAAGAGCGATGGTGAAATCTTCAAAAAAATTTCATCATCTGCCATCAATCGGTTAAAAACCTTTTCGTCGCTGACAAATGAATTCCTGAAATCCTTGTCTTCCCGCAGAATTTTTTTCAAATTGGCTTTATCCCCGACCCCTGAGGCTGCGGCCTCGATCAAAAAATCCAGATCCTGATCAGAGAGCTGTAAATTTGCTATTTTGTTTAGCGCCATTTTCCCTAAAACCCATGCTGATTAATGGTGTCCATGTTATATTTAAAGGATAATACCGCCATGAAAAGCAGCAAGTATTTTGCGTCTATTTTACTTTACAAAAGTCGAAACTACCTTAGTTTAAACTTTGCTATTTAACTTTCAGGAGTTTTTTATGAGAGCGCTGATCGTTTTTATCTTGTTTGTCTTGATGATCAACCTGTTCGGGTGCGCCGGAACCCTTTCGTCCGATATCGTGCAGACCAACACTCATAGCGCCAATCAGGCAGCGCCACAGGCGGAGCCGAATTCCTTGGATCCCGCCAAACCGGTTAAATCCCCCCACGGTTATATCATAGACAAAAATTACGAACCGGGTCGCTTCGGCGGTTTCGTTGGTGAT
>JASFGN010000303.1:0-4877 GCA_050123735.1 Desulfobacterales bacterium
GCCTTGTGTTGCAGGGCATGCTGCTTTTCCCCATGCTGGCGGGGTCTCTTTTTACCGAATACAGATTGCGCATCATTAGAACCAAGGCAAGGGAGGCCCCATCGGGCGGATAACAGAAGACCCGGTTTCGCTCTGACGAGCTACGCCGTGGCAAGCAGAGGTCAGAAAACAGAGGACAGAATACAGATGGCAAAAACTGGTGGATAAATCGTTCAAACGTTTTCTGTCTTCTGACCTCTGACCTCTGACATCTGGAAGTAAACATATGATCGAACTGTTAACATCACTGGTCGCCATCACCCTGCGCTCGGGGACCTCTCTGATGTACGCCACCGTCGGAGAAATTTATACCGAACGGTCGGGAATTCTAAACCTGGGCGTTGAGGGCATGATGCTAATGAGCGCGGTAACGTCTTTTGCCACCGTCTATCACACCGGCAGCCTGTTTCTGGCTATCCTGGTGGCCATGCTGGCGGGCGGGGCCCTGGCCGGTATTCATGCCTTTTTATCGATTACCATGCGGGCCAATCAGGTGGTCAGCGGTTTAAGCATCACCCTGTTCGGATCGGGGATGGCCAGTTTTCTCGGCCAGCGGCTGGGCCCGGAATCAAACAGAGGTTATCTGGTCGGGCTGGTGGGCCCCAAATTCGAGCCCATCGCCGTACCGCTCCTGAGCGATTTGCCGATCATCGGCGCCGTCTTTAATCAGGATGTGATGACCTATATCGTTTATCTCCTGTTGCCGGTCGGCTGGTACTACCTTTATAAAACCAGCAGTGGATTGAATCTGCGGGCGGTGGGCGAAAATCCGCAGACGGCTGATGCCATGGGAATTAATATTGCGCGCACACGCTATCTGTATACCATCTTCGGCGGGATGCTGGTGGGCATCGGCGGCGCTCATCTGTCACTGTCCTACGCTCCGGGGTGGACCGAAAATATCACCGGCGGCAGGGGCTGGATCGTCATCGCCCTGGTGATCTTTTCGATGTGGAACCCCGCCCGCGCCGTCTGGGGCGCCATTCTTTTCGGCGGCATCAATGCCGTGCAGTTCAGGCTGCAGGCATCCGGAACCAACATCCCGGCCGCCTTTTTAAATATGATGCCTTACCTGGCGACTGTTTTTGTCCTGGTCATTTTAACCTGGTGGGAAGCACTCAGCAAACGCGTGGGCGCGCCCAGCGCGCTGGCCAAATCTTATATGCGGGAAGATAAATAGCTTCCGCTTTGGTTAAGCGCAAGCTATTTGTTATTCGTTATTGGTTATTTGTTATTCGAAATAGAAAATCCATGCTGCACTGATAACCAACAACAAATAATGAACGGCTAAATTTTGAGGCAAAAAATGAGCACAACGACTGAACACTATACGAAGACCTTTCCGATATCCTGGGAGCAGCTGCATCGCGATTCAAAGGCTCTGGCCTGGCGATTGGTGGATATGCAGGACTGGAAAGGCATCGTGACCATTACCCGGGGCGGCCTGGTGCCGGCCTCTATTATTGCGCGCGAACTGGAAATCCGCCTGGTGGATACCGTCTGCATTTCCAGCTATGAAGGACGGGACAAGGGCACCAGTACGATACTGAAACCGGTTACAATCGACAGCGAGGGCTGGCTTCTGGTAGACGATCTGGTGGATACCGGGCAGACCGCCCGTATCGTCAGAGAAATGCTGCCCAAAGCCCATTTTGCCACCGTCTATGCCAAGCCGGAGGGGCGACCGCTGGTGGACACCTTCATCACCGAGGTCAGCCAGGACACCTGGATTTTGTTTCCCTGGGATACCGAATCCCGGTTTGTACAACCCATAGTGGATATCAAGCAGGGACAGCCATAAGAGTCATAGCCGGCATTTTTTCTGACAGAATTCGTCTGGAACTGACCACCACATCGGACATCGGGCACTCGCCAAAATTGTTTTCAGCATTCGCAGCGTCAACGACCACCCGCACCCTTCTCTCGCGGCAAGATGCGCTCCATAATCAAAGCAAATACACCGGCCGGCACGATTCCGGACTCCAGGACAACAGCCAGTTGCGTCGGGAAATACTGCACAAACTCCGGGGCCAGCGGCAGACCGATGCCAAACGTCAAACTGATGGCGATAATCAGCATGTTGCGGCGGTTAAGTTCTTCTTGAGCCAACAGCTTTACGCCGGCGGCAGCGATCATTCCGAACATCACGATGGAGGCACCGCCAAGAACAGCCTGGGGCATGGCCGAGACCACCGCCCCCAGTTTGGGAATCAACCCGGCCAGCACCAGAAAGACGGCGCCGATCGTCACCACATGGCGGCTGATCACACCGGTAAAGGCCACCACGCCGACGTTCTGGGAATAGGAGGTGTTGGGCAGGGCGCCAAAAATCGAGGCCAGCGCTGTGCCCGCCCCATCGGCCATGATACCGCCGGAAAGTTCCTTGTCGGTGGGTTCGCGGCCCGCACCGCCAATGGTGATGCCGGCGATGTCCCCCACCGATTCGATGGTGGTGATCAGGGCCATGATACCCATACCCAGCAGGGTGGCCACATTAAAATTGATACCGAACTTTAGAGGCGTGGGAAACGCAAACCAGGCCGCATCGGCGACGGCGTCAAAATTGACCATGCCCAGAGGAATGGCCAGCAGGTAGCCCACCACCAGGCCGCTCAAAATGGAGGCCATGGCCAAAAATCCTTTGGCGAATTGATGGATGCCCAGGGTGACCAACAGGACTGTTATGGCTAAAAAAAGCTGTTTCCCGCTGGCAAACAGTTCAGGCTTGTTGTCCATCAACCATTTTCCTCCGCCCGCATAAATCAGGGCCACCTTCATCAGGGATATCCCGATTACCAGAACCACAACGCCTGTGACGATAGGCGGAAACCAGTGACGGATTTTTTTGAGGATCACCCCCAGGCCAAACTGCACAATACCGGCAAAAAGCGCTCCGCCGAAAAGGGTTCCCAGGCCAAAGGTTTTGGCAATGGGAATGGAAACGGGCAAAAACCCGAAACTGGTGCCCTGGACGATGGGCAATTTGGCTCCCACGGGCCCCACCCCGATGGTTTGGATAAAGGTGGCCACACCGGAGATGAAGATGGCCACCTGAATCAGGAACACCTTTTCCTCCGGGGTAACCCCGAGAAGGCCCGCGATGATAATCGGTACGGTGATGTTGCCCACGAACATGGCCAGCACATGCTGGAGCCCGAGGGGAATGGCGCGTTTCAAGGGCGGCATGTAGTTGGGGTCATGTTGGTTTTGAGGTGTTGCGCTGTTCTCTGGGGTCATTTCAGTCTCCTCCTTTCAAAGGGGTGGTGTATCGTTTCACCGGCAATGCGATTTTCCCTTTTGCGGCGCTACTGCTTCGGTTTCCGACTGAGGTTCAAGGGCGCCACCCCCTGGACGGCATTGGCCAAAATGGCCATGTGAGCCGCAGGCCGCAGACTGACCTCCGCGGAGGCGCCGTTTTTAAGCTTTACCTGTCGCACGGAATAATCCCGCTTGAGGATCGCTTTGAACAGCTTGCTTTCATAGGTGTAACCATCAGAATCAATGCGGAGTGACGCCTGCTGGTTGTCATCTTTGAATACCAGCCGATCCTCGGCTGTGAAGTGATAGCCCAGGCGGGTGGAGTCGAAGCTCTCGCGGGTCAGGTGAAACTTGGCCTTATCCTGATAAGGCGCACCACGGGTGGGACAAAAGGTGGCGCAGTTACCGCACTCGTTGCAGTAATCGCCGATATTGAGTACCTGGTACTGTTGGCTGATGCGCTCGGGTTCCAGGTCGATAATTTCGATGCCGTCGGGACCCCGAACAGCCTGCTGGACGGTAAAGACAACCGGTTCCATTTCAAATTCCACGTTGGCGCGGTTGGGGCACACCGATACGCAGACGCTGCAAAGCGCATCACACTGCAGGCAGCGAGCCGCTTCCCCCCGGGCGGTCGCCTCGTCCAGGGTCTGGATGACCATGTCAAAGCCGGAGCGCTCTGCTAACCCGATCTCCGGCGGCAGGGCGCCTGGCTGACGCCGGGCTTTCTTTTTGCGCAAGGACGCCACATCAGGCGTTTTCGTCAATGCGCTCCCGGGAAACGGGTAGTCCTTAATCGCTCGCCGTGAGATAGAATCGGCCACATGTCTTCCATCGGCGATGGCTTTTATCAGGGTGGACGCGCCCCGCACCGCATCTCCACCGGCAAACACTTTTTCCAGCTGGGTCTCATGGGTGGCCGGATTGATCTCGAGTTTCTCTTCAGGAAAAAAATCGACGTTCACCCGTTGACCGATGGCCGAGATGACGCTGTCCACATCCAATTCGAATTCAGAGCCGTCGATTTTTATCGGCCGGGGCCGGCCGCTGGCGTCCTTTTCCCCCAGCTTCATCCGGAAGCAGACATTGGATGTGACCCGTCCGTCTTCCATGAGCATGCACTCGGGGGCGGTCAGCTCCACCAGCTTGACGCCCTCGTCGATCATGGCCTGGATCTCTTCAGGCGCGGCCGGCATCTCCTCCCGGGTGCGCCGGTAGATGACACTCACTTCACCCTCCGGGCCGACCAGACGTTTGGCGGTTCGCGCCGCATCCATGGCCGAATTGCCGCCGCCGATCACCGCCACGCGCCGGCCCAGTTCAGGTTTCTCCCCCCGGCGGACCCGGCTCAGAAATTCCAATTGATCCATGACGCCGACGGCCTCTTCTCCGGGGATACCCAGCTCAATGCCCTCCTGGGCGCCGACAGCGATGTAGAGATAGTCGAAGGTTTTTCTCATCTTTTCAAATCTGGCGCGATCGATGGCCGCCCCGTAATGGATGGGAACGCCCAGTTCCAAAATGGCGTCGATATCTTTGCGGATGCTCTCATCATCCAGCCGAAAGGTGGGGATGGCATC
>JASFGN010000304.1:0-4868 GCA_050123735.1 Desulfobacterales bacterium
AATTTCGGCGGCAAAAAAGCCGATTATTTAAAAAAGTTAAATCAAAGTCTCAGAAAACGAATACCGACTGATTCTTCAATATATGGAAGGTATTATGCCAAAGCTGCCTAAATCAACAGTTCAAAGACCTGTTAGTTATTCGTTAATAGTTATTTGTTATTGGAAAACGCGGATCAAATTGGCGCCAACTAAATTTTTACCAAATGCCGATCCAGAATAACGTCATGGGAAAATAATCAATGAAATTCAAGCTCAAGAATCTATTTTTGATCCTTTGTTTGGGTGGTATTCTGCTGGGTGGATGTTACCATCGTACCGACCTGGAGGGCACATGGGTGGGATGCGATATCCGAAAGCCCCTGGTTGACTGGACCTTAACCATTGTAGACAATCAGTTTTATCTGGTCCGTGAAGATCTATCCATGTGGTATATGGGTAAATTTAATCTAAATAACAATTGCTTGCTAAAAAAAATAGATCTCAAGTTCAGTGATACCCACATTCAGATCCAGAATGAAAGTACGCTTTTGGGCATTTATGAAATTGATGGTAACCATTTAACCCTGATTACCAGTATGCCCGACAATCCGTTAAGACCCGGCTCATTTGATGAATATGATAAAGCAATTGTGTTTAATTTTGTGCGCAGTTGAGTATCGAATCTCTTGACAGAATAAGAATACTGTAGTCACATATCCTCTAAAATACAGCTGTAGCAGATCAGCACCGTCATAAAACCACTTTTTTTTAAAATGCGTCATCGTCATAAAAAATATAAGGCCTTTATCTCTTCGGACTGGAATGAATGTCTTGCGCCCTGCGGTCCATTTGATTTCATCTCCTTTAATTATCCGCATCTTGCCGGGGAACTGGATACCATTTTTAAACAGTACACAGGAAACCGCATTTCCCTGGGTGAAGCTGCCGGTCAAATCCAACAATTATTGCCGGCCCCCATTACCCGACAACAAATGGATCGGTATCTGGAGGAGTCGTTTATTACCTATAGCGGTGTCCGGGAGCTCATCGACTGGTGCCACCATCGGAGCATCCTGTTCATGATTAACACCACCGGTATGATCGGCTATTTTCAAAGGATATTTGCCAAGGAGCTTCTCCCGGAAGTTCCGCTGCTTTCAGCGCACCCGATGATTCGCTATCCAAGGAGTGATACCGATCCATACCACGTCTACGATCTTTTTGAGACAGCCGATAAAAGCAAAAACACCGAATCCGCCATGAAGTCTTTTCATCTTTCATCCAACAAAGTCATTATTATGGGTGACAGTGGCGGCGACGGCCCCCATTTCAAATGGGGTGCCGAAAACGGCGGATTTTTGATCGCCAATATGATCAAACCATCCCTTAGACGATATTGTGAACAACACCATATCTCCATTCATACCCAATTCGGACCTTCCTGTGCAGACGGTGAGGCCAGAGATGTGGGCAAAGAAATGCAGGCAGACTTTATGGATCTGGTTCCGGTAATCGAAGATATCCTCAAGCGTTAAAAACAATCTCCGCAATTGACCGTTTCAAAATTTAAAAATGTCCGCTGGCGTACAGCTGATGTATCACAAGCGCACACCCATTGGTAAGATGCCAAATAGGTCTGACCTGTCGGCACCAATAAAAACGATCACGTTGATTTTACCTGCCATATGACAGGCCGCCCTGCCCTCCCCGTTCCTTGAATGATAAGCATTTACACGAACACAAACCTTATGACGAGCTTATTGAAATTGATTTGTGATGAATGCCGCAATGCGCATAAGTCTTTCTTTAGCACTGTTCGTCCTGGCATAGCCCTTGCTAATTACTGTGTAGACTGCATCAACGGATAGCGCCCATAATCCTTTGTGGGCATATGGTACAGCTAAATTTCCATATTCCAAACAAACAATGTTTCCAAAAAGGGGAATGAAATGAAAACCAGGTTCATACATCTAATCGGTATTTTGATTTTAGTTGCCACGATGGCATCCGGCTGCATTGTCGTTGATTTAAACGGATGCGGCAAAGAAACCGTAAAAGGTTCAGGCGAGCTCATCACAGAGGAACGACAGCTGCCTGAATTTAAAACCATCAAGCTCAAAGGCATCGGTCGGGTTTCATTAACCCAGGGCCAGACGCATTCAATTGGCATCCAAACCGACGCCAATATCATGCCTTTGATTGAAACCGAAGTACGCGCTGATCAGCTGGTTATCTCGCAGGGTAATTATAACCTCAGACCCACAACACTCGAGTTTAATATTACGGTGGCTCACCTGAAAGGCATCGCCATTTCAGGTGCAGGTGATGTAATTGGAAAAAGCCGCTTTGTCTCTGACGATTTTGACGCCAGAATCAGCGGGTCCGGTGCTATGGACCTGGAACTGGACGTGGTAAATCTGGAAACCGCCATTTCCGGATCGGGTTCAATGAATCTTTCCGGACAGACAGACCGGCATGATGCAAAGATCAGTGGATCCGGCAAGATCAATGCGTTTGATATGCCGGCTAAAAATGTTTCGCTTCAGATAAGCGGCTCCGGTGATTGTAAAATCAACGCAACTGAAATCCTGCATGCCAGGATTTCCGGCAGCGGGGATGTTTTCTATAAAGGTCATCCCCGCATAACCAGCAAGATCAGCGGATCGGGCAGCCTTGAAAATCAGAATTGAAAAATCGTTCTCTGACCTCTTGTTTCAGATTGCTCGCAGAACGAATGAAGACAGTAATTAAACCAAGAGGATAATATGATGACTGCTAAAAATCCTTATAATCGATTAATTCGAATCGGAGCTCTGTTATTCTTTTTGTTGGGTATCGCCGGTCATTTTGACGCTTCTGTTGCCGCTCAAAAGTCATCATTGATACCGCTGGAGGATTTTTTTAAAAACCCTGAACGCGCATCATTTGAAATATCCCCGGACGGCAAACATATTGCCTTTCTGCAATCCTGGCAAAACAGACTCAATGTTTATGTCCAAAAAGTGGATCATGATGACAATCCGGCTCGCATCACTCATTCGATTCACAGGGATATTCAGTGGTTCGGCTGGGCAAACAATAAGCGGATCGCATATATTCAGGACAAAGACGGAGACGAAAACTGGCAGGCCTATGCTGTGGATATTGACGGGTCTGACTTTTTGGCCTTAACCCCTTTTGCAGGTACGAAAGTTGGACTTGTGGACGGGCTCGAAGACGATGATGATCACGCGTTGATCGCACTTAATCGGCGCGATAAAAAGATCTTCGACGTCTACCGTTTAAACATCAATACCGCTGAATTGAAACTGGTCGCCGAAAATCCCGGCAACATCACGCGGTGGCTGACCGATAATAGAGGCAACCTGCGGGTCGCGGTCGCTACGGACGGCGCCAATAAAACGCTGCTCTACCGCAAAACCGAATCCGATCCTTTCAAAGCGATTATCACCACAGACTTCAAAAACGCTATTCGGCCGCTATTTTTTACTTTTGACAACCGTTTTTTGTATGTGTCCTCGAACATCAACCGCGATAAACGGGCGATCTATATGTACAATATTGAAAAGGGCGAGCACCTCGATCTTATCTATGAACACCCTGAGGTCGATGTGTACCACTTAATGCGTTCAAAAAAGCGCAAAGTTATTACCGGTGTAAGCTATACTACTACCAAACACCAATTTCATTTCTTTGATAAGAAACGCAAAAAATTACAGGAGATGTTCGAAAATAGATTGCCCGGCTATGAGGTTTATATCAACAATCATAGTAAAGACGAAACCAAAATGATCATCCGTACGCACAGCGACAGATCTTTAGGCGCCTTTTACTACTACGACCACCTTAACAGAGAGTTAAAAAAGTTGGCCGAGGTCAGTCCCTGGTTTAATGTAGACCATATGGCCGAAATGCAGCCGATTCAGTACCCATCCCGTGATGGCTTAATGATCCACGGCTATCTGACCCTCCCGAAAGGAGTTACACCGAAAAATCTCCCTTTGGTGGTAAACCCGCACGGCGGCCCCTGGTCAAGAAATCGGTGGGGCTTTGATCCGCAGGTTCAGTTTCTGGCCAATCGCGGCCTGGCAGTCTTGCAGGTTAACTTCCGCGGTTCCACCGGTTACGGCAAAGCATTCTGGCAGGCCGGGTTTAAGGAGTGGGGCAAAAAAATGCTGGACGATGTAACCGACGGGGTTGAATGGCTCATCAAAGAGGGCATCGCTGATCCGGAACGCATTGGGATCTATGGCGCATCTTTCGGCGGATACACCACCCTTGCCGGACTGGCCTTTACACCTGATCTATATGTTTGCGGCGTCGACTATGTTGGTATCTCAAACATTTTCAGCTGGTTCAACAGTATCCCAGCATACTGGGAGCCGGCGCGCCAGATGTTTTACGAAATGGTGGGGGATCCCGAAAAGGACAAGGAACTGTTGAAAGCAGCATCGCCATTATTTCATGCCGACAAGATTAAGGTACCGCTTTTTGTGGCCCAGGGAGCCAATGATCCAAGAGTCAAAAAAGCAGAGTCCGATCAAATCGTTGAAGCCGTCAGAAAACAAGGAATTGAAGTGCAGTATATGGTCAAAGACAATGAAGGCCACGGATTCAGAAACCAAGAGAATCGATTTGAATTCTACCGGGCGATGGAAGATTTTTTTTCAAAACATATCGGTATCAAGAAAAATGCTCGGTAAAAATTAAAGTAAAGGTCGATCAACATGATGGAAAAATTAAAACTCATCGGCAAAACAATGGGATTTAAAAAAAATCTTTTTGCAATTCTGGCAATTGGTTTGCTGGCTGCATGTCAGACCGCTCCAAAATGGAACCCTTACGATGGTGAAAGCAGCGAATTGTATCCGGGCGAGCACTGGCAGAAG
>JASFGN010000305.1:0-4866 GCA_050123735.1 Desulfobacterales bacterium
TTATAAGCGGAGCGGTTTGCATAGATTAATAGTGGCTGTCGGCATATTCTACCCAGCCACCGGTTTCCACCAGCGCGCGGGCAAATTCGGGCAGAGAAAATTGAATTTCTTCTGTTTGGTCGCTCGTTGAAATTTTGAATACCTGCTGTTTCAGATCCGTTGTTACGGTCGTTTCCTGGTGGGCGTAGCTTTGGAAAAGACGATCGATGGTCGCTGCCGGCAGCTCAACGGCCAGCATGCCGCAGTTGAACATATTTTGTCTGAAGATGCGCGCAAAGCTCTCGGCAACAACCAGATGAATATTGTTTTCCTCCAGGGCCCAGGGCGCATGTTCACGGGACGAGCCGCAGCCGAAGTTCGCGCGCGTCATGATGACGCTTTTGCCGGCGATATCCGCCTGCCCCCGGAAACCATCCAGTTCAAGATCTTCAAAAAGATGCGGCCCCAGTGCCTCCCGGGTAATTTCAGTCAGGTACTTGGCTGCAATGATTTCGTCGGTGTTAATGTCCGCCCGATCCAGAAACAAAACCTTGCCACTGAAGTTTTTCACCGTATTCATGACCAGCTAAATGCCTCCGAGTAGAATTTGTATTTTTTAAGCACGAAAGCGCGAAAACGCGGAGACACGCAAGATTTTTTTCGTGCTTTTTAAATTTCGTGTTTTCGCGGGTGATTTTTTATTCACCGCCCCCAGTAAACAGGGTTGAGTTGACGATCCGGCCTGCGATTGCAGTGGCTGCGGCGGTTGCAGGGCTCATTAAATGGATCATGCCCCCTTTTCCCATGCGGCCGCTGAAATTGCGGTTGGTGGTTGCGGCGCACACTTCGCCATCTGCCAGGACGCCGGTGCTCATCCCCAAACAGGCACCGCATGTTGGATTTGTTACGCAAAAACCGGCGTCCATAAAGATGCCCATTATGCCTTCTTCCAGCGCCTGGCGAAAAACCTTGGGCGTGGCCGGTGAAACGATTGCGCGGACATTATGATCGATTTTCTGTCCCTTTAATACCCGAGCAGCAATTCTTAAATCTTCGATGCGGCCGTTGGTGCAGGAGCCGATATATATCTGATCGACCGCCGTACCGCCCATCTCCTTGACCGTTCTGACGTTATCCGGCTTGAAACCATCGGTCACCAGGGGCTCCAGGCTGCTGACGTCGTGTTCAATGATTTCTTCGTAGGCGGCATCTTCATCCGGCCAGAATGCTTTGAAGGCTGTGAGCGCTGCCGATTGATCAGGGTAGTCGTTTTCAATAAACGGCCATAAATAGCTCACGGTGGTTTGATCCGGATAGCAGATACCGCAGGTCGCACCGGCCTCAACGGCCATGTTGCACAATGTCATGCGGCTATCCATGCTCATGCCGGTCACCACCGGCCCGCTGAATTCGATGACCTTGTTGGTGGCACCGTTTACCCCCAGGCGGCCGATGATGGAAAGAATAACATCTTTGGCGAAGACGCCGGCCGGCAGGCCACCGGTAATTTCGATTTTGATGGTTTTGGGATAATGGAAGGCGCAGATGCCTTTCAGGATACCGACTTCAAGGTCGGTCGTGCCCACACCGGCGGCAAAAGCGCCAAAGGCGCCGTGGGTGCAGGTATGCGAATCGCCCATAATGATGGTATACCCCGGCCGGACAAAGCCCTGCTCTGGAAACAGGGCGTGACAGATGCCGTTTCTGCCAATATCAAAAAAATCACGAATATGGTGTCGCCGCGCCCACTGCCGCAGAATTTTACCCTGAGTCGCCGTCTTTGAATCCTTGGCCGGTGAGACATGATCAATGACCGCTTTAATTTTATTCGGATCGAATACACGATCCTTGCCCCGTGCAACCAGGTCGGTGATGGCCATGGGGGTGGTAATCTCATGGCAGAAGACGGCATCCAATTTCAGTACATGAACATCGTCAGACGGATTGTCGATCCGATGCGTGTCGAATATTTTTTCAGCAACAGTTTTACCCATAATGTCTCCCAAGCAGCTGTTTGCGGCTCTTTATTGATTATACCAGCGATGCATTTAGTTCAAGTTGAATTTGAAGAGGATAGAATATAATTGTAGAGCGCGTGGTCTACACTGTCAAATATCAGGGGTCAGTTTTCAGAGCACAGATGTCAGAAGACAGAAGAGCAAAAATTTTCAACTCGTTGAAGTCATCGGTTCTGTCGTCAATCCGCAACCCGCAATCTAAAATCCGAAATACACTAATCCGAGTCGGATTTAAGCACCGCCAAAAAAGCCGATTGCGGGATCATCACTTTGCCCACCATTTTCATGCGTTTTTTGCCCTTTTTCTGCTTTTCGAGCAACTTGCGTTTGCGTGTAATGTCTCCGCCGTAGCATTTAGCGGTAACATCTTTTCTCAGGGCTGAGACCGTTTTGCGGGCAATAATATTTCCACCGATGGCTCCCTGAATGGCGATTTTAAACATCTGTCTGGGGATTTCCTGGCGCAGCTTTTCACAGGCGATTCGGGCCCTGCCAACGGCATTGTCCCTGTGAACCAGCTGAGATAAGGCATCGACCCGTTCGGCGTTAATCAGAATATCCAATTTGACGAGGTCTGTTTCGCGGTAATCGATTAAATCATAGTCAAAGGACCCGTATCCCTGGGTGATGGATTTGAGCCGGTCATAAAAATCATAAATAACCTCAGCCAGCGGCATTTCAAATATCATTTCCATGCGATCGCTGGTGAGATAGTGATAGGTTTTGTTGAGGCCACGCCGCTCAAGGCATAATTTCATCACCGCGCCCATATAGCGATCCGGTGTAATAATCGCTGCCCGGATAAAAGGCTCCCGGGTCTTGTCAATGCGGGTCGGATCCGGGTAATACGCGGGATTGTCGATGGTTAATTCCCTGCCATCATTCATGACGAGCTGATACTGGACAGAGGGTGCCGTCAGAATAAGCGAAAGATCGTATTCGCGTTCAAGTCTTTCCTGAACCACTTCAAGATGTAACAGGCCCAAAAATCCGCAGCGAAAACCAAATCCCAAAGCCGCCGAGCTGTCTTTCTCATAAACCAGAGAGGCATCGTTTAAGCTCAGCTTTTCCATCGCAACTGCCAGTTCCTCGTAGCCGTCCGATGCGGTGGGATATATCGAAGAAAAAACCACCGGCTTGGTCATTTTGAAGCCCGGCAAGGCGGCATCGCAGGGCTGATCTTCATGGGTGACCGTGTCGCCGCAGCGAGTGTCGCTGATTTTCTTGATACCGGCGATAACGTAGCCCACCTGACCGGCGGAAAGCGTTTTGAGTGGTACGCGTTTTAGTTGAAAAATGCCGACTTCCTCGACGCGGTAGGCAGCCTTGTTTGATTTGAAACTAATCCAATCTCCGGGCTTGATCTGTCCGTGCATAACGCGCAGATGTACGACGGTGCCGCGATAGGCATCATAATGTGAATCAAAAATAAGTGCCTGTAACGGCCTGTCGATACGCCCTGTGGGTGGTGGTAGTTTTGTGACGATGGCCTCAAGGACCTGATCGATTCCAAGTCCCTGTTTGGCCGAGACCTGAAGCGCGGCTTGCGGATCAAGCCCCAGATCCTCTTTAATTTGCTTCTTGACGCGATCGATATCAGCCGAAGGCAAATCGATTTTGTTGATAACCGGTAAAATTTCCAGATTATGTTCCAGTGCCAGGTACAGATTTGAAAGGGTCTGGGCTTCGACGCCCTGGCTGGCATCGATTAACAGCAACGCGCCTTCGCAGGCCGCCAGGGCGCGTGAGACTTCGTAACTAAAATCCACGTGACCGGGAGTGTCGATCAGATTTAAAAAATAGGATTGATTGTCAGCGGCAGTGTAGGGCAGGCAAATCGTCTGACTTTTGATGGTAATGCCGCGTTCACGTTCGATATCCATGGTATCGAGAATTTGATCCTTAAAATCCCGATCCGAAACAATGTTCGCCATCTGAATGAGTCGGTCGGACAAGGTGGATTTGCCGTGATCGATATGGGCAATAATACTGAAATTTCTGATATTTTGCATTTTATACGTCTGTATGGCTGTAAGGTCTCGGGCATCTTGGTTTCGATAGACGCTTGAAAGTGTTGAAGAATCTAAAAGTCAGTTGACACAAATTGCCTTTCTGGATATATTATTAGAATACACAAAATAAAAACGTTTACCTATCAGTTTTTCTCGAAACCTGTCAACCCCGGCTTTCCCGACGGATCTGGGAGATATCTCATTACGCTGATGAGCAAAACAAGTTCAAATATTCGTGTGTTAATCGTTGATGACGATTCCAGTGTCAGAAATACGATCCACGAGTACATCGCAAATGCCGGCTTTGATCCCACGGCAGCAGCCTCTGCTGAGGAAGCACTTGACTTGGTTGAAAAAAATGACTTTGAAGTGGTGATAACCGACATCCGCTTGCCGGGAATGGGCGGGCTTGAACTGACAAAAGTGATCAAGCAAAAAAACGGAGCTGATGTCATAGTCGTAACCGGATACAGCGATGACTATTCTTATGAAGAAGCGATCAACATCGGCGCCAGTGACTTTGTTATTAAACCGGTGCGCCTTGAAGAGCTGTTGCTGAGAATGAGACGTGTGCTCAAAGAACGCCAGTTGAGTACCGAGCGCACCCGGATGATGGAAAAATTGCAAAAGCTGGCCACCACCGACGGGCTCACCAAACTGTACAACTCAAGATCTTTTTACTCCCAGTTAGAGTTGGAGGTGGACCGTTTTAATCGTTACAAACATCCGCTTTCTTTGCTGTTGCTGGATATCGATAATTTCAAAGAGTTTAATGATACCTATGGCCACCTGGAAGGCGATAAAGTGCTGGTGCGCTTCAGTCAGATTATCAAAGATTGCCTGAGAACGAATGACTC
>JASFGN010000306.1:0-4858 GCA_050123735.1 Desulfobacterales bacterium
AATTTGTAAAAAACTAAAATATCGAATATCGAATATCGATTGCTGAATGTCGAAGTGATCTATCGATTAGGTGCATCAGGGTTAAGACGTCATTGTAATACGATAATCAAGTTATTAAAGTTAGAGCGAAGCGATACCATACTTCGATATTGGAAATTCATTTTTCGATATTCGATATTTCTTTCTTAACTGATTTGTGGCAAAAAAATGACAAATACCCATTCCGCAATCAACCTTCCATGGCCTTCTTCCAGAAGGGCGACAGCTCTCTGAGTCGCTCGATGATCGGCGGCAGCGTTTCGATAATCACATCGATTTCATCCTCGGTATTGTAGCGGCTGAGACTGAAGCGGATGGAGCCGTGGGCTGCGGTAAAGGGAACCCCCATGGCACGCAACACATGCGAGGGCTCCAGGGACCCGGAGGTGCAGGCTGACCCCGAAGAGGCGCAAATGCCGTGTTCGTTCATCATCAACAGGATGGCTTCGCCTTCCACATATTCGAAGGCGATGCTGGTGGTGTTCGGCAGTCGGTTGTTGGTGTCACCATTGACCATCGCATTGGGCACCTTTTCCAGCAGGGCATGCTCGAGTTTATCCCGCAAACGGCTGACGTTTCCATAGCCGTCTTTTTTTAGATGTTCAGAAGCCAGCCCGGCGGCTTTTCCAATGCCGATGATCGCGGCCGTATTTTCAGTGCCCCCGCGACGTCCGCTTTCCTGGTGACCGCCGATCATAAACGGTGAAAATTTGGTGCCCTTGCGGATGTACAGCGCGCCGATTCCTTTGGGCGCATGAAATTTGTGGCCGGACAGAGAAAGCATATCAACGCCGGTGTCGCCGACGTTGATGGGAATTTTGCCCACGGCCTGGACTGCATCGGTGTGAAATAAGATCCCCCGGCTTTTGACCTCTCGCGAGATTTCTTCAATGGGAAAAACCACACCGGTTTCATTGTTGCCCCACATCAGGCTGACAACGGCTGTGTCTTCGCTCAAACTGTCGTACAGAAAGTCCATATCGAGCCTGCCCATGCCGTCCACCGGGACAAATGTTGCACGGTAACCCTTTTTGGACAGGGATTCATACAGATTTTTGATGGCCGGATGTTCCACTCTGGATGTGACAATATGTTTTTTATCCGGATAGGATTCGATGGCCGCGCGTATGGCCGTGCCGTCGCTTTCGGTTCCACAGCTGGTAAAAACGATTTCACCGGGCGTGGCGCCGATGAGATTGGCAACGTTTTCGCGCGCAGCTTTTATGGCCCCGGCTACGTTTCCGCCGAAAGAATGCATGCTGGAGGGGTTGCCGTACTGATCACTGAAATAGGGCAGCATGGCTTCCAGCACTTCCGGAGCAACTTTGGTCGTGGCATTGTTGTCAACATAGATGACCGTCATTACTTTACCTCCTCAACCACGAGGTCTGGCGAAACCAGTTCCCTCAACTTGGATTCAACATAATGCTTCAGCGTCACCGGCGATTTGGCACACGCTGCACAAGAGCCGCCCAGACGGACGAGGACGCGATTGCCGTCAACGTCGATCAATTCAAGCCGGCCGGCATCTTTTTTCAGGTTCGGATTAATTTCGCGCTCGATGCTTTCTTCAATCAGTTTGATTTTCTGTAAATTGGTCAGGGCCGGCGCCTTTTTCCGAACCGGACGCTCCTTGCCCAGGACCGTATCGATGATTTCCTGAATGCGATCATGGCAGTTACCGCAGCCGCCGCCGGCCTTGACATAATCGGTAACACCTTCGATGGTGGAAACATGATTTTCGCGAACCACACGTTCGATTTCACGGTCGGTGACCCCGAAGCACTCGCACACGATTTCGCCTTCAACTTCTTTTTCGGGTTCGTCGAGATAGCAGCTGATGGCTTTTTCCAGCGCATCGCGGCCCATCACCGAACAGTGCATTTTTTCTTTCGGCAGCCCTCCCAGGTACTCAGCGATGTCTTCGTTGGTGATTTGTTTGGCTTCTTCCAGCGTCTTGCCTTTGACCATTTCCGTTAGGGCCGAAGAAGAGGCGATTGCGCTGGCACAGCCGAAGGTTTGAAATGTGGCATCTTTTATTCTGCCGTTTTCATCGAGCTTAAAATAAAATGTCAGGGCATCTCCGCAGGCAATTGAACCCACTTCGCCGACGCCATCGGCATTTTCGATAACGCCTACATTGCGCGGATTGAGAAAATGATCTTTAACTTTATCCGTATATTCCCACATAACTGCCTCCCGTATGCTGAAATATTGATGCGTACAAATCCGCCATTTGTTTAAATGGCCAAATCTCATATTAATCATTTTTTTTCAAAAAGAAAGCAGACTGATGCGGGTCCTCCATCAAAACCAGGGTGATACCCCAGGCGATTTGCCCAATTGCAAAGTGCTATCCACAAAAGGGCATGGACAATTCATGATGAATCTTCTATTATAGGACAACGTCTGATCTTAATTTCGTTTCTTTTCAACACATCAGGTAAAAAAGAAAAGATCGACACGTATTAAGTCACCGGCTTTTGGCGCAGGGCCTTATTGAGCATCAGAAACCCGGATGTCAGCACATCTGTATCATTGCACACTTCACCGCATCAGCCACGCTCGCCATGACTAACCAGGGACCCTTAGCCTTTTACCTTGAACCTTGAGCCTGATATTGGGAGGACGGCAATGACATCCACAAAACTCAGGAGAGCCATGTTTGCCGGCAGCTGGTATCCATCAAGCCCGGCCGAATGCGAAAAAGAAATCAACAAGTTTTTAGAGGCGGGCCGGCAGCTTGATCTTCCGTCTGGAGAGCGGGTCGGCGGCATCGTGCCCCACGCCGGCTGGTATTTTTCGGGGAGTATCGCCTGCAATGTGATCAACAGTTTGAAATCAGATGACCCGCCTGATGTGCTGGTGGTTTTTGGTATGCATCTTCACCCGAATGATTCCTGCGTGATGATGGCCGAAGGCGCCTGGGAAACGCCCTTCGGTGAAATCGGTGTTGAAGCGCGGCTGGCCGGCGAATTGGCCAGTCAATTTTCCTTTACCCTCGAATCCTTCCATCATTTCGCCCAGGATAATACCATCGAGCTTCAGCTGCCCTTTATCAAATATTTTTTTAAAGATGCACGCATCGTCGCCATGGGCGTGCCGCCGGCCAAAAGCTCGCTGGCCATCGGTCAGGCGGTCGTTGATATCGCCAAGCGGTTGGATTTGAATATCAAGGTGATTGGGTCGACCGATTTGACCCACTATGGCCCCAATTACGGATTCGTATCCAAAGGCGCGGGTCCCCAGGCGGTTGATTGGGTCCGCCGTCAAAACGATCGCCGGATCATCGACTTGATGCTGGATATGGACGCCGAAAAGGTTATCAGCGAAGCGTTGACCAGCCAGAATGCATGCTGCGCCGGTGCTGCCGCGACCGCCATCCAGACCGCCAAACATCTGGGCGCCGATCGGGCTGAATCCATTGCCTATGCTACCAGCTATGATAAGAACCCGGCCGACAGTTTTGTCGGTTATGTGGGCATCGTTTTTTAGAAGTGGTTTTAAAACCCCATCTAAGGCCCAATGCCTGCGTTGTCCCGCAAATTGCAATGCTCACGTACTCCGTGTACGTGAGCATTTTGAAGCGGATCTTAACACAGCCATCGGGCAAAAGATGAGGGTTTAAATCCACTTTTGGAAAAGGATCGGGGTGGCCGCCTTAAGACTCTCTAAATTCCTTCCCCTTTTTCGGTCCACAACGCATTCAAATCCAAGATCACCCCTATTTTAAAACCAGATCTGCTCTCCTCCGGCCGCAGCTGATGGCATTCCCTCCTGAATGGGAATTTAGGTCGCTCTGCGGCACATCAAAAGCTTCAAGCTGCAAGACATGCGCCATGCTTTCCGTCCCACTGACCGGAAAAAAACATGGTGCCGGTGATCTCGAACTGGACGCTTAAAACACGAAACCCCGGGAAAAATGAATAACCGCTTTGTCAGAGTCCAACTGGCAAACCACCCCGAAATCGGATTTTTGATTTTTAGATTTGGACTGAGGATATCACCCCCTCATCTGGTAATGCTGGTACCATAATTTATGGCACAATTCAAGAGCCAAAGCAGTTTTCAGCAAAATGGTTATTTTTTTTGTTGCTGGGCTTTCAGAATTTTTGCCCAGGTGTCCCGCAAGGTGACGATGCGATTAAATATCAAAGATTCCGGTGTATTACCTTTCATATCGACACTGAAATAGCCCAGACGCTCGAATTGATAACGAGCGCCGGGCCGGGCAGCATTCAGAGAGGGCTCTAACTTGCAATTTGACAATGTTTCGAGTGAGTCGGGATTAAGATAGTCGGTGAAATCCTTGCCCTCTTCAACCGCGTTGGGATTTTCTTTTACAAACAGGTGCTCATAAAGGTTTACCCGGGCGTTGAGGGCCTGCGATGCGGATACCCAGTGCAGTGTGCCTTTGACCTTGCGGCCATCCGGTGCATCGCCGCCGCGGGTTTGCGGGTCATAGCTGCAATGCAATTCAGTCACCTCTCCGGTTGCGGGGTCTTTGACCACCTCGACGCAGGTAATAAAATAAGCATAGCGCAGCCGGACTTCCCGGCCCGGTGCCAGGCGGAAAAACTTTGTAGGGGGGTCTTCCATAAAATCATCCTGCTCAATATACAGCTCCCGGGAAAAAGGAACTTTGCGGGTGCCCCTATTCGGATCTTCCGGGTTGTTGATCGCATCCAGTTCTTCCACTTGATTTTCCGGGTAATTGTCGATGACGACTTTCAAGGGCCTCAGGACAGCCATTACCCGGGGAGCAATTTTATTCAGCTGTTCGCGGATGCAGTATTCCAGCAGGGCGATGTCCACCATG
>JASFGN010000307.1:0-4839 GCA_050123735.1 Desulfobacterales bacterium
ATGGTCTTTCCCGGCAGAGCTGGTAAGCGCTGTTCAATGGCACCATGATCCTGAATCCTGTGAAGAAAGCTGCAACCTAAGCGACATTGTGCACGTGGCGAACACCATGGGAATCATGACCGGCTATGGAAAGATTGACCAGGACCTGGCCCTGGAACACTTCGGTCCGGTGGCGGATCGACTCGGGCTGGCGCCCGAAAATCTGGAAGAAATGGCCCGGCAGACAGCTGCACGGGTTAAGAAACTGATGGTGTCATGGACCTAAATCGCGCGTCTTTCAGCTTTCGATAAATGAATCATAGATAATCCTGCCACTGCCATTTCACCCTGCCATCCATTGCGTGACAGATCAGATTTCCGCTCGCGACTGCCTGCGTCAGGGCAGATTCAAGTATTTTCGGATCGAGCTTGTGAATTGAGATGATCCGGTCGATCAGCAATTTCAGATTCTTTGCGGTTTTCACCGGCGGTTCCCGATGCGGCCAGGCACCGTTTTCTTCGATCATATTTTTCATCATCAGCTCGTATACCGTGACCGCGCGTTGCAGGTTTTCGAATTGACCGACCTCATCGGCAGATGCCGTCCCGGCCCGGATGTTCTTTTGAATATGCCCCAGGTACTGAAAATACTTTTTTTCCCAGTCGCTGACCACCGCATTCAACTGCTGCCGTCCGGCATTGACGGTCTCCACCACAGCACGATTGGCGTGGTATTCAGACCACTCATCGGTTAGGATCTGAATCCCGAACCGATCCGCATGCTCGCGCACCTCGGTGCCCGGAAAGGGCGCCAGAATGTGAAATCCATATGCCAGCCCCTCCTGTTGCAGGCTGTTGGCAAAGGCTATCGTTTCTTTGATCGTATCGCGCGTTTCACCCGGCAGGCCGAGCATAAAAGAAGCATTGGGGCTGATTCCGACTTTCAGGCACAACCGGACCGCCTGCCGGATTTGATCAAGGCGGATCCCTTTTTTGATGGTTTTTAAAATAGCCGGATTGGCCGACTCGACGCCGAAGCTGACGGCCGTGCACCCGGCGGCCTTCATTGCTGACAGCAGTTTTGCGGTAACCGTATCGACGCGCGCAAACGCGGTCCATTTAATGTTTAAATGATGGCGTTGGATGGCATCACAAACCGACAGGCAATGATCCGTGCTGGCGGTAAAAAGATCATCCGCGATGTTGATCCGTTCAAACTGTCGTTTGGACAGATAGGCCAGTTCGGTGACAACCCGATCGCTGCTGTGGTAACGCACCCTGGCGCCGCCCATCTTGCGTCCCACGCAGAAAATACATGGATACGGGCATCCCCGGCTGGTGGTTAGCGTCGCCGGCAGGCCCAGCGCCCGGTATCGGCCCAGCGGCAGCAGGTGCCGGGCGGGCAACGGCAGGGTATCCAGGTCGGCGATAAATTGACGCCCGGGCGTGGTGGTAATCTCAGAACCCCGACGAAAAGCAATGCCGTTGACAGCGCTTAAATCCCCGCCGCTTTTGACAGTCTGCATGAGCTCGACCGCGGTTTGCTCTCCTTCTCCTAAAACGATCAGATCCAGTTCCGGGGTCTCTTCAAGTGTTTTCTGGGCACGGAACGACACATGCGGTCCGCCCATCACGGTTAGGATTTCAGGATCGATGCTTTTGAGATCTTTGAGCACCCGGCTGGCATGATCAACCGTCATGGTTACCGCGGTTGCGCCGGCCATATGCGGTTTGAAGCTTCTGACCGCAGTTTCCAGCCCGGCTTGCGAGTAAGGATACACGACAAAATCCAGAATTTTCACCCGGGCGCCGGCCTGCTCCAGGGCCGCTGCCAGATAGGCCAGCCCCAGCGGCGGTGAAGGGGTCTCGGAAATGGGGTAGAAGGGGTTAATCAGCAGGATACGCATCCGCTCGTCTCGACTATTGGCCATCGGGAAATGATTTTTGTTATAAATTCGAAATCCGAATATCGAAATTCGAAACAATATCAAATTTACAAAATTCTAATGACAAAACAAAGGCAGCGATTCAGGGTTTACTGTGTTTTGCGGAGTTAAGAATATTGGAAAATTCGAATTTTGAATTTGTTTCGAGTTTCGGATTTAGTGCTTCGAATTTGAATAAAGGAAAAAAAGAGGCTCGAGAAAAGCTCCCGAGCCTCTATTGACCTTAAGAATTAAAGTAATCTCCTAAAACAGTCCGGTTACCTTGCCGGTTTTGACATCGACATCCACCCGTCTGAAAGCCGGGTTGGAGCCGGTTCCGGGCATCAGGCTGATGGTACCGGCGCAGGGGCACAGAAATTTTGCACCGGAATAAATCAGCACGTCCCGTATGGGCAGCGTCCAGCCTTTGGGCGCACCCTTGACTGTCGGGTCGTGGCTCAGGCTCAGATGGGTTTTGACCATCATGGTGGCAAAATCGGCGTACTTGGGATCGTCTTCTAGCATCTTGGCCTTGGCCTCGGCTTCCGGAGTCCAGGCCACGCCATCGGCACCGTAAACTTCCTTGGCGATGAGGTCGACGCGGTCGCGCAGCTTCATCTCCAGCGGATAAAGGAATTTGAAGTCATTTTTGTCTTCGCAGGCCTCGACGACGGCATCGGCAAACTCCAGGGCACCCTCGCCGCCCATCTCCCAGTGCTTGGACTCGGCGCAGCGGGCACCGGCTGCCTCGGCTGCCGCGCGGACCACCTTGCATTCCTCATCCGTATCGGTGTAAAAGCGGTTGATGCACACCACCGGGTTGATGCCGGCCTTGCGAATGGTGTTGATGTGATGCACCATGTTGACACAGCCTTTTTCAACCATGCCGACGTTTTCTTTGGTGTACTCTTCAGGCATGGCGATGCCCGGTGTCACCTTGGGTCCGCCGCCGTGGCTCTTGAGCGCGCGGATGGTGGTGGTCAGGACCGATACATGCGGCTTCAATCCGCTGAAGCGGGATTTAACGTTCCAGAATTTTTCAAATCCGATATCGGCGCCGAAACCCGATTCGGTGACATGGTAGTCGAACAGTTTCAAGCCAACGCGGTCGGCGATAATAGAGGACTGGCCGACAGCGATGTTGGCAAACGGTCCCGCATGCACCATGCAGGGGTTGTATTCGGCGGTGCACATCATAGTGGGATTGATGGTGTTGCGCATAAAGGCGGTCATGGCGTTGCCGCATTCCAGGTCACCGGTGGTGACCGGCTTGCCGCTCTTATCAAATGCCACCGTGATGTTGTTGAGCCGTTCTTTCAGATCGGCCAGATCGCGGATAACCGACAGAATGGCCATGCATTCGGAGCCCACGGCGATTCCGAATTTGGACTGCATTGTAAAGCCGTCCATGCGGCCTCCGATGCCGATGATAATGTTTCGTAAAGCCTGGGCGCAAAAATCCATGATCCAGCCCAGCTCCACACGGGTGGGATCGATGTTCAGCCGCGGCATGCCGGTCAGTCGCTTCAGCTGTTCATCGTTGTAGTTGCGCTCATGCTGCATGCGCGATGTTAAGGCCACCATGGCCAGGTTGTGGGCGTTCATGATGTCGTTGATGTCGCCGGTCAAACCCAGGGAAAATTCGGTCATGGGAATCAACAACGAGTTGCCGCCGCCGGCAGCGGTGCCCTTGACATTCATGGTAGGCCCGCCGGAGGGCTGGCGCAAAGCGCCACCCACGTTTTTCCCGCGTTTGCCGAGGCCTTCCATCAAACCGCAGGAAGTGGTGCTTTTGCCTTCTCCCAGCGGTGTGGGGGTGATGGCGGTCACCTCGATGTATTTCCCGTCCGGTTTGTCCTTGAGCCGGTCGATAATTTTAAGAAAATCGAGTTTTGCCAGCCGGCCCATGGGAAGAATTTCATCGGTTTCGAGGCCAAGTTTCTCACGCCATTCATCCGGCGTTGGCATGTTCTTTTCTGCCTCTTCAGAAATCTGCCAGTCTGCCATCTTTACTGCATCGTAAGCCATCTACTTAATCCTCCTTTCCAGTTTTTGATAGAGCTTTTGCGAAATCGTATCGAAGAACCCTTTGTAACTCCCTTTTTATGAAGCGCTCGAAGCTGTATAAAAATATCTTGCGTTTACCATCTGACCGGGCATTTGGCAAGAGAATTTATTCCGTTCACGGCATGAACCAGGCAACGAAACCTTTGAACCTTGCCCGCCGCGCCGCAGCATTCGCGAAGGCGGGTGGACGCTGAACGTGGAACCTTTAATTATGAAGCTGATTGAGTTGATAATAGAAGCCCTGGCGCGCCATCAATTCGGTGTGGGTGCCGGTTTCGACAATACGGCCCCTGTTCATAACGATGATTCGATCCGCATGGCGCACGGTCGACAGCCGGTGGGCAACCACCAGGGCCGTTCTGTTTTTCATCAGTTTTTCAAGGGCCTGTTGAATCCATAATTCAGTTTGCGAATCAATATAGGAGGTGGCTTCGTCAAACAATATCAGCTCTGGATTGCGGGCAAACGCCCGGGCAATTGAAATCAGCTGTCGCTCACCGCTCGACAGGGATGTCCCGCCTCCGGAAAGGACGGTGTCAAGACCCTCGGGCATGCGTTCAATTAAACTGCTGCAGTTGGCGGCCTCAATGATGCGCTGCATGTTTTCCTGGCTTACTCGGTGGCCATTGTCAAATATGTTTTCGCGGATCGTGCCGGAAAACAGAAACGGTTCCTGCATCACCAGTGCCATCTTATGTCGAAATTCAACGGCATCAAATTCTCTGAGGTCCACATCGTTAATCAGGATACGACCCGCGGTCGGGTCATAAAACCGGGGAATCAGGTTTATCAGTGAGGTCTTCCCGGCACCGGTGGGGCCGACCACTGCCACCGTATCACCGGCTTTTATGCGCAACGAAATGTTTTT
>JASFGN010000308.1:0-4817 GCA_050123735.1 Desulfobacterales bacterium
AACGTTGGCCCAGGTTTCCACATTGTTGATATTGGTCGGTTTGGCGTCGATGCCGGCCTGCGCCGGAAATGGCGGTCGCGCCCGGGGCATACCGCGTTTGCCTTCGATGGAGGCCATCAGGGCCGTTTCCTCGCCGCAGACAAAAGCGCCGGCGCCCAGTCGCAGGGAAAGATCGAAGTTAAAGCCGGTGCCCAGGATGTTTTCGCCCAGAAGCCCCAGTTCTTTGGCCTGCTCGATGGCGATATTGAGATGATCGATGGCGATCGGATACTCTTCGCGCACATAGATATAGCCATATTCACTGCCCATGGCATAGGCACCGATGAGCATACCTTCTATCACGGCATGCGGGTCCCCTTCCAAGATGGCGCGATCCATGAATGCGCCGGGGTCGCCTTCGTCTGCGTTGCACACCGTATACTTGGGCCGGCCTTCGGCCTGGCGGGCAAATTTCCATTTAAGGCCGGTTGGAAATCCAGCGCCGCCGCGGCCTCTGAGTTTGGCTGTCAGAACTTCTTCGATGACCTGCTCGGGTGACAGTTTCGAGAGTGCTTTGACAAGGGCCTGGTAGCCGCCATCGGCAATGTAATGTTCAATACGGGTCGGATCGATGCGGCCGCAGTTGGCCAGAACCCGGCGCTCCTGCTTGGCATAAAACGGGATCTGGCTGCGGTAGTATACCGGCTGCTGCGACCTGGGTTCGTGATAGGCCAGGCGGTCGATGAGCTGGCGGCGTCTCAAGGTCTGAGCAACGATCTCGGCGGCGTCATCCGACGCCACTTCCTGGTATTGGACCCCCATGGGCTCAATGGCAATCACCGGCGCCTTGGCGCAAAAACCGTGACAACCGGTGGCCCGTATTTCCACCTGATCGGAAATCGTCTGGCTTTTGACTTCATCTTTTAAGGACTCCAGCACGCCGGCGGCGCCGTATGCCCGGCAGCCGGTCATACACACATGCACCTCGATGGTTCCTTCTTTTCTCTGGGACTGTATTTTATTGCGGAGCCACTCCAGCTTTCCGATGGATGAAAGCTTCTCCATTTGGCTGTATCTCCCTTTCGCTCAGATATCCCGTCTGCCGCAGATGCTCCGGCGGCAAACGGCTGATGTTATTTTTTTTGATACTCTCCCAGCAGGCTGCTGACCTTTGTGGGGGAAAGCTTGCCGAAATAATCCCGGTTGATCATCATGGTCGGTGCCAGAAAGCAGGCGCCCAGACAGGCAACCGTTTCAAGGGTGAATTGATAGTCGGGGCTAGTTTCACCCTCCTTCAGGTCCAGTTCTTTTTGCATCAGGCGCAGAACGCTGCGGCTGCCCTTTACGTGGCAGGCCGTGCCGCGGCAGACTCTGAGGACATATTTTCCTTTGGGCTCCAGCGCAAATCCGGCATAAAAGGTAATAACACCCTGAACTTCAGCGGGATAGATGTTCATGGCCTCTGCGATCGGCTCAATTGATTCAGGCGGAATATATCCGGCATGCTCCTGCACTTCCTGCAGCAGGGGGATCAATCCCCATTTGTCGCCTTTGTGCTTTTCGATAATTTCGTAAATCCGGTCCCAATCAATTTCTGGTGGTTTCATACGGGTGCTCCATCAATCTGTAGGTGGTAAGATTTACATTTGAGTCATGTTTATGTTGGTTGCTCATAACAGTCAGGTTCAGGGTTCAAGGCTTCCTCCTTCGCCTTTTAGGCTTCGGAGGACAGGCAAAGGTCCAAGTTTCTGTGTACTAGATAAAAATGATTTGTTTCTTCCTAATGCCTTTAGCCGTGTACCGTGCGCCTTATACCTTCTTTATTCTGACAGCACATGATTTCCAGCCGGTCGAGCCGGGATCCGCCAGGTCCTTTAAATCGATCAGATTCATGGCATCATTGGCATTGACTGCCAGCGGGACAAACAGCTGGCCGGCCGCGATGCGATCGCTGCGGTCAATTTTGCGCCTGATTTCACCCCAGCGGCTTTCTATTATAACGGTATCCCCATCTTTTAATTTCATTTCTTCGGCGTCCGCCAAGCTGATGACCGCATTTCCGACGGAGTCAACGTCCTGAATGCGTTCAGAGGCGCTCGTTCGAGTGCCGCTGCCCAGATGGTAGCGCAAAGAACCCAATATGGCCGTTATCGGAAAGTCGCCGTCATCGGGTTCATCGGCAATTGAAACGACCGCTGAAAAAGATACCCTTTCATGGGCATCGCCGGCACCGAATACAGCCTTCGGGCTGGTCGGCCTGACCCAGCCAGTTTTTGAACCACTCAATTCGGCATAGGCAGGTACCAGTCGACAGATTTCAGCGCGTATTTTTTCAAGTGTGCCATAGGCTGCGGAAGTCCCCAGCCGGGCGGCGAGCAGATCTAAAATCTTCCAGTCGGCTTTGGCCCTGCCGGGTGGCGGCACGACCGGTGAAAAGCTCTGGATACGGCCTTCCAGATTGGTAAAGGAACCGCCTTTTTCACTTGCAGCGGCGCCCGGCAGCACCACATCCGCGAGTTGGACGATGTCACTGTCGAGAATATCCTGGACGGCAATGAACTCCAGATTTTCCAGCGCGGCTTTAACGCGTTGCGGTTGCGGCAAAGACCGCAGCGGATTTTCTCCCATGATATACAGGGCTTTAAGACGGCCGCTTTCGGCCGCCTCGATAACGCGGTACATATTGAGACCCGGGTCCGGAGAAATTTTGACGCCCCAGTTCTTTTCCCATGTTTTTCGGTTGCTATCTTCAGCGAGCGGCATGCGTCCGGGCAGCAGGTCCGGTACAGAGCCCATATCCATGGCGCCGTTCTGGTTGTTTTCTCTGGCAAGGATGTAAATGCCGGTGCCGGGTTGGCCCAGGCCCCCGTTCATCAAGGACAGATTTAAAACGGCACCCAGGGTGTGTATACCGTAACGCTGCTGTAAAATGCCGTGGCCGATAACAAAAGCAATCCGCTTTTCTTTTAAAAGAGCGGCCATTGCTTTCAGCTGTTGCATCTGCAATCCGGTCTTGCGGCAGACCTTGTCCATGTCAAGTGAGGACAAAGCATAGGTAAAGAGACTGAATCCTTCCGCGTAGCGGTCGATAAATTCAGAATCGTAATCACTTGTCCCGTGCAGCAATGCGGCCAGGGCATTGAGGAGCTCCAGATCGCTCCGGGGCTTAATCGGAAGCCATAGTGCTGCTAAGCGGACCAATTCTGTTTTGCGCGGGTCGATCACAATCAGCGGCACGCCGTCTTTGGCCGCGCGCTTCAGGTGATAACCGACCACCGGAAGAGAATGGTTGGGGTCGGCGCCTAAAACCACGATGGCATCCGCTGTCGCCAGATCGTCAAGGGGTACCGGGCGACATCCACCGCCTGTTTTCCGGTCGAAAAGGGTCGACAAAAATTGCCCGGAAACATATCCGCCATTATCGACGTTGTTTGTGCCGATCAGCACCCGGGCCATCTTTTGAAACAGATAATTTTCTTCATTGCTGCACTTTGATGACCCTAAAAAAGCAATGCTTTGCGGGCCGCTTTCTTCCTTGATCCGGCGCAAGCGATCGGCCACCTGATCCAGGGCTTCATCCCAAGAAACCGGCGCCAGCTGGCTGGTTTGATCTTCGTTTTTTTTGGGCATCATCGGTGCGATCAGGCGCTGAGACGAGTTTAAAAAATCATGGGCAAAATGACCGCGCACACACAGGGTGGCCTTGTTGACGCTGTCGGTCAAATGGGCCGGATTGACATCGATGACCTTGTCGGTCGTTTGCCCCATGGCCAGACTGCAGCCGACACCGCAAAAACCGCAGATGGAAAAAGATTCTGTGGTCGGGCTGCCGACGTACCGGCTGTTTTGGGTCGAAAGCGCTCCGGTTGGGCACATGGAAACGCAGGTGCCGCAAAACGTGCAGTTTGAGCGCTCGAGTCCCTGTTCATGAACGGTTGCCGGGCGGGACGCAAAGCCTCTCGCATTATAATCGATGGCCCCAACGACAACCAGTTCATGATCGGCGCGGATGCATTTTCCGCAAAGGATGCATTTGCTGAGATCGCGAATAATAAACGGATTGGCCTGTTCCAGAGGCTTGTAGTTGGGCATGGCATACAGATCTGTTTCGCCTACGCCCATTTGAGCCGCGACCCAGCGCAGCTGGCAGCGATTGCCTTTGCTGCAAACAATGCAGGATTCCGGATGTTCGGCGATCATCAAGCGGACGATATTGCGGCGGTGGCTGAGGATGCGCGGTGTGTCGGTCAGAAGGGTCATTTCCGCTGCAGCCGGCGTGACACATGAGGCCATCAGACGGCCGCTCTGTTCGTCTTCCACCAGGCAAAGCCGACAGGCGCCAAATGGTTTCAGGTCGGGATGATAACACAGGTGCGGTATTTTAATGTCGTTTTGAATCGCCGCTTGCAGTATCGATGTTCCGGGAGGACAGCTGATCTTTTTCTTGTTGATGGTTAAGACGATGTTGTCCAAGTGGCTGACTCCTTTCAATCTTGAAGGGAATAATGGAATTGTAGAATGATGGATTATTGGGCTCGGAGGAATTCAGCCTAATTTTGAAAAGGTGTATTCCGAATTTATAGCCATGCTTCCAATATTCTAATATTCCGGTTTATAGAGCCAATGAAAAGAAGAGAAAGTCTGGTTAAGGTACCGCTAATTTGTCGCTGATGATAGCCTAAAGGAGTTTGGCGGCATCAAGTCGTTTTTAACGCATCCAAGTATAGGGCAAATTGATTTATGTCAAAAATCAGTGCTAATTAATTCTCAATATTATTTTAGGATTGGCTTGTCGAGTTAAAAATGAACTGGGGGTGGATTGTTTCATCCTGGTTGAT
>JASFGN010000309.1:0-4813 GCA_050123735.1 Desulfobacterales bacterium
GCAAAGCTCCTTTTTTGCATCGTGTTCGGTCAATTGAAAGAATTCAGACATAAATATCAAACACGAACAAAGCCGATACAGTTACTGTACTCGAATTTTTTCCGGCGCTGCGGGCAAGACGTCCCCAATGATGGCCGCTTCGCCGATATCTTTAGCATGCAGCTCGCCGATCAATTGCTTGGCATCCGCCCGATCCAGGCAGATCAAAAGGCCGCCGGAAGTCTGGGGATCGAATAAAAGATCCCTTAGCAACGGATTCACCGATGAGGAGAATCCGACCATCGACTCCCGGAATTCACGGTTTTTAAATGCACCCGCCGGCAACAGTCCCATGGCCGCATATTCAATGGCCCCGGGTAAGATCGGAATGGTGTCTGCATTCAGCCTCAAACTGCAGCCGGATCCGACCACCATCTCGGCCAGATGCCCCAGCAGGCCGAAACCGGTGATGTCCGTGCAGGCGTGCACGCTGAATTGTTTCATCATCTCGGCCGCATCCCGGTTGAGCGCCGCCATCTGCCGCGTGACCCTTTCGATCACTTCAGCCGAGGCAACACCGCCTTTAATGGCGGTGTTGATGACCCCGGTACCGAGGGGCTTGGTCAAAACCAGGCAGTCGCCGACCTGTATATTTTTCTTGGTCAGCACGCGATCCGGATGGACAAAACCGGTGACCGACAGGCCGTATTTCAATTCTTGATCTTCCACGCTGTGACCGCCCACCAGCACAACATCGGCTTCTTTGAGCTTATCCAGACCGCCCTGCATGATCTGCCGCAAAATGGAAATATCCATCTGCTTGAGGGGAAAGCCGACCAGATTCATGGCCGTTTTGGGAACTCCGCCCATGGCATAGATATCGCTCAAGGCGTTGGCGGCTGCAATCTGCCCGAATTGATAGGGGTCATCGACAATCGGCGTAAAAAAATCCACCGTCTGAATGATGGCCAGCTCGTCTGAAATCCGATAAACGCCGGCATCGTCCGGACTGTCCATGCCCACAATCACATGGTCATCGGTTGGAATCTCCAAGCCGCACAAGGCGTGCTCCAGGTCCCCCGGAGGCAGTTTGGACGCTCAGCCGGAACCGGTAACGGTTTCAGTCAAGCGCCGCTTTCTCGTATCAATCATTGCTTTATCCATTTTCAACACCGCTGATCTCATTAAAAATAATGAGCATATGCTCATATTCAGCCAGAACATTCTTACCTGATTCTACACGTCAAATCAAATCGTAAATTTCAATCGCAAGGCCGCGCGTTATAGATTTTTTTAATAGTATGCGGAAGAGCTCATTTTGATTTTTTCAAGGACCCGCTTTGCTAATCAGCAGCGGCATGCTGTCGGTGGTCATTGAAACAAGGTGGGCTTGAAAGTGTGCCGCAAGCGAAATGCTGCTTTAAGAATTTGGTCTTACAAACGGCTCGATCAGCCACCGTCGGTTCATTTGACCGTAACAACCGGGCAGGTTGCATGCAGAACAACGTATTGCGTGGTCGATCCAAGGAGGAATTTACCCGTCTTGGATCTTTTTCTGACACCGATGTATATTTCATCTGCTTTTTTGACTTCAGCAAATTCGACCAGGTTTTCCCCGGCATTTTTTGCGCTGATCAACAGGTGGGTCTCATAGCGAAGATTTTTTCCATCGAGCATGTTCCGGACCTCTGCTTCGGATTATTCGGAACCTATTTATGACAAGCGGTATAAATTTTTATTAATTGCTAAAAGGATAAAATCGCCCCTCATCAGACAGGCAGTTTTTCAATTTTTACGGCGCAGACCTTAAATTCCGGGATCTTGGCAACCGGGTCGCAGGCCGGGTTGGTGAGCATATTGGCCGGGTTTTCGCCGAAGTGAATGGGAACAAACAGCACGCCGGGTCCGACCTCGCTGCTGAGTTTCGCCGGTGCCTCGATTCTGCCCCGGCGCGAAGAAAGGCTGACCATTTCGCCCTCATTGATTTCCAGTTCGGCAGCATCCCCGGGATTTATCTCCACATAGCCGGTCTTCTGTTCGGTGTCCAGGTGATCGGAAACCCGCGTCATGGTCCCGGTATGAAAATGGGCAAACATCCGGCCGGTGGTCAGATAGAACGGATATTGCGCATCCGGCAGCTCGGCCGGGTCGCGATATTCAATGGCATGAAATTGCCCTTTACCGCGGGCAAATTCATCTTTGTGCAGATAGCGCGTTCCCGGATGTTCGGGGCCGGGGCACGGCCATTGCAGGCCGTCGATACCCAGGCGCTCATAGGACATGCCGCCGTAGCTCTTGGGTGTCAGGGCTGCTATTTCATTGAAGATTTCTTCAGGACCGGTGTAATCCATTGCATAGCCCATGGCGCCGGAAAGTTTGGCGATAATCTGCCAGTCGGGCAGGCTGTCGGCGATGGGATCTATGGCTTTGTGAATGCGCAGACAACGGCGCTCGGTGTTGGTAAAGGTGCCTTCCTTTTCGGCAACCGAGGCGGCCGCCAGCACCACATCGGCCACCTGGGCGGTTTCCGACAAAAAGAGGCCCTGGACCACCAGAAAATCCAGCTGGGCAAGCGCCCTGTTCAAATGACTGCGGTCCGCATCACTGAGTTTGGGGTTTTCGCCGATCACATACAGGGCCTTTAAATCGCCTTCGATCATCATCTGAACCATTTCGGTGACGGTATAGCCGCCCTGCTCGGGAAGGTTTGTTTTCCAGGCGGTTGCAAATTTTTGCCGGATTTTATCATCATTGACCGGCTGGTACCCTGGAAATACATTGGGCAGTCCGCCCATATCGCAGGCCCCCTGAACATTGTTCTGCCCCCTCAACGGGTTGACACCTCCGCCCCGGACGCCCACATTGCCGCACAGCAGCGCCAGATTACAGCAGGATTTAACGTTATCCACACCGGTGGTGTGCTGGGTGATGCCCATGGCGTACAGCAGACTCGCCGGCGGGTGGGTCGCATATAATCGCGCTATGCGCTCCAGATCCGCCACCGTCACTCCGGTAATTGCCTCAACGCTTTCGGGTGTGTAACTTTCAAGGGCCGTTTTGAGCTCGTTAAAGCCTTCGGTCCGCTGTAAAATGTATTGCCGATCGTGCCAGTTGTTTTGGATGATGATGTGCATCATACCGTTTAACAGGGCCACATCACTGCCGAGTCGGTGGTTGACGGCAATGTCTGCAAAGCGGGCCAGGTGAATATTGCGCGGGTCTGCAACGATCAGCCTGGCGCCTCTGTCCTTGGCGCGCAGGATTCTGCGGGCCACCAGAGGATGGCAGGCCGTGGTATTGGAGCCGATGACGAAAATACAGCCCGCGTCTTCGATTTCGGCGATTGAATTTGTCATGGCTCCACTGCCGAATGCGGCGGCCAGACCGGCCACCGTCGAGGAATGTCACAGACGGGCGCAATGGTCCACATTGTTGGTGCCGATGACGGCCCGGGCAAACTTCTGGGCGATATAATTTTCCTCGTTGGTCATTTTGGCCGAAACCAGTACGCCGATGCTGTCGGGGCCGCAGCGGGCAATGGTTTCGGAGAACCGTTCGGCGGTCACCTGAATGGCCTGATCCCAGGAGACACGCCGCAATCGGCCTCCGGTTTTGATCAACGGGCCTTTCAATCGCATAAAACTGTTGACATATTCGTGCAGGTTCCAGCCCTTGATGCACAGTTTGCCTTCATTGACCGGATGGCTTTTTAGCGGCATCGTCCCGGTAATCTTCCCGTCAATGACCTCGAAAAGAACGCCGCAGCCGGTTCCGCAATAAGAACATACCGATGGGACATATTTGACTTCCATTATTCGGACTCCTTCTTACAGATGCCTCACGCAAAGACGCGTAGTAAATTTCAAATTTTATTCTCTGCCACCACTCCCGGCCGCTTTGAGTGGTTCAGGTTCTGGTGGCGTTTCTCCCAGGATGCTGAACGGCGACTGTTCCAAACTCGAACCGGGCCGGTAATCAAAAATATCGCAAACGATTTGATTGACCTTGCGATAGAGCAGCCGCAAGGGGATATCGGCCGGGCAGGCCTCTTCGCACAATCCGCAGTCAATGCAGCGGCCGGCCATATGAACCGCCCGCACCAGATGGAAGATCGGAACTTCCGGGGGCAGATCTCCTGTCTTGATAAGCTCCGGGTGCTCCAGACTGCATTCCTGGCAAAAACAAACCGGGCAGATATTGCGGCAACCGTAACACTTGATGCACCGCTGAAATTCATTCATCCAGCGCGTAAAGCGCCCCTGCTGATCATTGCTCTCAAAATCTTCAGGATCAGATTGATTGTCGATACCGACCTGCTTTTTATGAAATCCGGTTTTGGGCGCTTTTAAATATGAGCATTCGGCTCCGTCTTTGAGGTTGGACGGGCAACAATTGACATCAACGGTTTCGACCGTTCCGGGTTCCAGCTGGTTCCAGATGGATAAAACATTCAGGGCGCGCTTGTTGCAGTCCCGCGCCAGCATTCCGATTTTGATACCCGGTTGTGCGGCCGCAATTCTGGCAGCGAATTTTTCCAGAGGGTAGCGGGCATCTGCGCTGATCAATTCATCGACCTCCTGCAGCCTGTCTTTTACAAATACATGCGGCAGCGCATGTCCCGCCATCATCCGGTACCCCAGAAAAATATCAACCCTGCCCTCCTGAAGCCAGGTTTTCACTTCTGCTTTCATTGCCATCTCCTTTGGCGACATTGATGTTACCTTTTCCGGCAGCCGGCTGTTTTTCGGGGCGCCATAGATCCGGGGGCAAAAGGCCAGCGAGGGGTTTCGGCCCCAGGGCCTCGATTCTTTCCCTAAAGCCGCTGAGCGGATTT
>JASFGN010000310.1:0-4807 GCA_050123735.1 Desulfobacterales bacterium
CACATGATGACATATTCACCGGGGGATGTCCGTTTCTGTTCGGCGGGTTCACCGTTGATCAGAGCCGGCATGATGCCGACGGCGGTGACAAATACCAGGCATTTGCCCAGGTAGCCCGCATCGAAAATAACCTGACCGAAGGCGGTCGGAATGCCGCTTTTGTTGCCGCCGTCGCGCACGCCTTCGATGACGCCGTCCAGCAGGCGCCGCGGATGCAGGTGGGGCTTTAAATCACCCCGGTAGTCGCGCGGCCCGACACAATACCCGTAGCTTCCCATCACCAGGCGCGATCCTTTGCCGGTCCCCAGGGGATCGCGGTAAACGCCCACGATTCCTGTGATGGCACCACCGTAGGCTTCCATGTTGGACGGCGAGTTATGCGTTTCACCGGTAATGACGTAATAATGATCATCATCGAAGCGGCCGGCCCCGGCATTGTCCCACAATACCGAAACCACCCAGGGCTTTTGCTCTTTGAGCGCCAGTGTGGGCGCCTCGATGCAGGTCTTGAAAAGATTATCGACCCGCTCACGCTGGCCGGTCGTCAGATCCCGGTAATGAAACAAGCCTTGAAAAGTGTTATGGTTGCAATGGTCACTGCGTGCCTGGGAAATATATTCCAGTTCAACGTCGGTGGGCTCGGCAAGTCCTGCGCGGGCACGATCTGCCTGCACATTTTGATCCATAAAATATGAACGAATCGTGGGAATATCGCTGGGATTTAAGGCCAGGTTGCGCTCAAGACTGATGCGGGCCAACGTTTCATCACTATCGATGGGTATGGTGGCGACCGTTGGAATATGGTCGAGCCGCACTTTGGGGATAATGATGCCGATGCCGGATTTTGGGTCCCATTTGGATTGAGAGATGATGCGCCATTGCTGAATAATATCGTTGGCCAATAATTCACCGGCAATTTTGTTCAACTCGTTTTCAGCCAGATTGCTGCCTTGAACGCAATACCGTCTGGAGGTGTAAATGGCGGCATCGGCTGGAAAGGTCAGCCCCAGTAAATCTTCAATCGCTTCAACGGCCGTCGCGCCTGCATTATCACGCACCCCCGGTCGGTAGCCGACCCAGATGGTCCAGTCAAAAGGAACCGCCAACGGCTCATAGGACGAGACCTGGGTAACCGGATTGGTGAAAATTTCGGTTTGAATCTGTTTGAGCTGCTGCGGGTTCAAGTCAGCATCTATGGTTAGGATGTGAACAGAGCGCACCCGCGAGAGCTTTATTCCAAAGTAATCGGATGCTTTGCGGCGAATCCCCTCGCCTTCAGCATCCAGCAGGTCATCTTTCAAGGCAATTTCGAGTCTGGCTGGCATAACTGTTTTGATCCCGGTGGCAAAAAGGTTAACGGGCTATCAGAGGCGCTACATTCGTCCAAGGTCAAATGGAACCGTTGTTTTGGGTTTGGTGTTTCGTGTTTAGTACAGCGCAAGTGAGATGGCATGCGCTCATTAGAAGACAAAACATCAGTCACCAGACACCAGACACCAGACACCAAATACTAAAAACCAAACACCAACCATATGAACTAAAAAATCCCTTTGAGAAATCGAAGAATATTATCCTTATATCTGAAGATGTCATTATAGAAAACCAGAATGACCAACAGCAGGATGATAAACAGACCAATTTGCTGGGCAACCTCGCGTACTTTCAAATGAACCGGGCGCCCCTTGATCAGTTCAATCAGAAAGAATAGCAAATGGCCACCATCCAAAATGGGGATGGGCACCAGATTGATGATCGCCAGATTAACACTGATCAGGGCGATAAAAAATATCAGATTACCGATGCCGGCCTTGGCCTGGTCGCCGGCCATTTTGGCAATCATAATCGGACCACCGATCGTATCCGCAGATATGTCACCGGTAATCAGCTTGCCGATGATAATCACCATTAATTCGACAATGGTATATGTCTGTTTCAGACTTTCCACCAGCGCCTGAAAGAGATTCAAATTTCGGGTGTATACATCGCCCGAGGCACTGATGCCGATGATATAACGCTGAATATCCTCACCGAATAGATTTTTGGAGGGAAACAATTCTGGTGTTACCCGAAAAACCTTGTCGGTATCTTCTCGCCGAACGGCAATCTCAAGGGTTTTACCATTGCTGGCGCCGATGATTTCGGTCATATTCTCCCAGTCGGAAACAGATAACCCGTCAATAGCGGTAATCACGTCGCCCGCTTTTAAACCGGCAGCAAACGCCGGCGAGCCCTCTCTGACCTCTCCTACGGATGGCTTCAATATCATGGCACCCGAAACCCAGAAAATACCGAAAAAGATGAGGACCGCCAGCAAAATATTAAAAATCGGTCCGGCGGCGACAATGCCCATGCGTTTGAGCACGTGTTTATGCGTAAAGGAGATGGATAGATCTTGCGGAGACACTTCGGCATCCGGTTCTTCGCCAACCATCTTGACATAGCCGCCGAGGGGGATGGCGGAGATGCGATAATCGGTCCGGCCGATTTTTTTGCCGATCAGTCGGGGACCAAAACCCAGAGAGAATTTTTCGACGCCGACCCCAAAGAGTCTGGCTATCAAAAAATGCCCGAATTCATGGAAGAATATGAGAACTCCCAATACAATGATGAAGGATAATAATGTTATGCCCATGGTTTTAGTTAATGGTTATTGGTTAATGGTTATTGGCTGATGGATCTGAATCCCGATGCCCTAGTAACAATCTCTGACGGGATTAACATAATATCAGGTCTGGATGCTTTCAATCAGATCCCCCGCCTTTTGACGTGCCTCGCGGTCGGCAACAAGGATATCGGAAAGCTCGGGATTTGCGTGGACAGAATGCGCTTCCATTGCCATTTCGACAATCCTGGCAATAGCCGTAAATGAAATTTTATGATCTAAAAATGCGTTTACCGCAACTTCATTGGCCGCATTTAAAACTGCCGGCAGGGTTTTGCCCACCCTGCAGGCCTGAAACGCCAAGGCCAGACAGGGAAATTTGGCCAGATCCGGTTTTTGAAACGTCAGATCCTGTCGACCGGAAAAATCCGGCAAGGGTTGCTTTAACGGCAACCGTTGCGGAAATGACAACGCATAGGCGATGGCCGATTTCATATCCGGTATGCCCAGCTGGGCCATCACTGCGCCGTCCTGATAGGCCACCATTGAATGAATGATACTCTGCGGATGAATCACCACCTCAATCTGGTCCTCCGAAACGTTAAAAAGTGATTTGGCCTCCAAAACTTCCAACCCTTTGTTCATCAGAGTGGCAGAATCAATGGTGATCTTGGGCCCCATATCCCAATTGGGATGATTTAGGGCCTGGGCTGTTGAGATATGTTGAAATCGGTCCAGCGGCAGGTCCAAAAATGGGCCGCCCGATGCGGTCAGCAGGATCCGGGCTAAATCGGCTTTACGATGTCCCTGCAGGCACTGAAAGATAGCGCTGTGTTCACTGTCCACCGGCAGGATCCGGACGCCCTTGCGCGCTGCGCTGCGGATAACAATCTCGCCGGCCATCACCAGGGTTTCTTTGTTGGCCAGAGCAATGGTTTTGCCGGCTTCAATGGCCGCCAGGGTCGGCATCAAACCAGCGGCGCCGACTACCGCCGTCAGGACGATATCCACGCCGTCGTAACCGGCAGCGGCCCGGTAGCCTTCATCTCCGTAGAGGACCTCAGTTTTCGTGCCGGCCCCGAGCGCCTGCTTCAATCGCTGCGCGCTTTCGGCATCAAAGACGACCGCCAATTCGGGAGCAAACCGATGAATTTGCTTGACCAGCAGATCCGTATTGGTTTTGGCCGCCAGCACCTTGATCGTGAAGTGTTGCGGAAACATTTCGACGATTCTCAGGGCATTGCGACCAATGGAGCCTGTAGCGCCCAGTATGGCGAGGTGTTTCATGATTCCCTGATTATGCCATTAAAAAGTGATACAAAAATTTATGCAAAAACATCTTTTGGTGCAGTTGCGCGTTACGCGTTGCGCGTTGAACAACTGCAACACCAACTCGTAACCCGCAACACGTAACTCGCACCCCTAAAATATAAACCTGATAAAGATATATGCCACCGGGGATGCGAACAAAAGAGCATCAATACGATCCAGAATTCCACCATGACCGGGCAGTATATTGCCGGAGTCCTTGATCCCTGAAAACCGCTTCATCTCTGACTCAAACAGGTCTCCCATTTGACCGGCTGCGCCGACCGCAAGGAAAAACAGAATGCTCGCCGACCAGGATAGACCGGGAAAAAACAGGGCCTTACCGATGGCGCCCACCGTCAGATTGGCAGCCAGTCCGCCTGCTGATCCCTCAATGGTTTTTCCCGGGCTGATGGCCGGGCTTAATTTGTGTCGCCCCCAATAGGATCCGACATAATAGGCGCTGGTATCGCCGGCAAAAACAACGGCCATCAATAAAAAAATCCAGCTCATACCGGAATCAGCTGCCCGAATAAGTATCAAAAAAGAAAGCAAGACCGGTATGTAAATGGTGCCCTGAAGCTGGTGGACAATCACCTTTAAGACAGCTGGATCCGCTTTAAAATGAAACAGCGACATCAGCGCAACCACCAGAAGATTTATGGCCACCAGGCTGAGAATGAGCTCCGGACCGATCCAGTGAGCCGCCCACACGATGGCAACACCCAGCACATACCCCCACCCCACAATAAGGCCGGAAACATCGGCAAGCGCGGGATCCAGCACAATGCGATTGTATTCCCATAACGCCACCACCGTCGCGGCACTGACAAGCACAGCAAAGGCCATCCCGCCGGTGTATACCAAAAAAATGAGAACGGGCAGCGCAATCAGCCC
>JASFGN010000311.1:0-4805 GCA_050123735.1 Desulfobacterales bacterium
TAAGTTCCGATATGGCGGCATCGATGGCCCTTTGCTGGGCATTGGATTCCAGGTCGATATAGCGCGGCACGGCCACCGCTGCCAGAATTCCCAGGATGATCAACACGGCAATAATTTCAACGAGGGTAAAACCCTGTTCATTTGATAATGTGGATCGTTTCTCCATAACCTTTTGCTCCTTCCTTACTGATATGCCTAAAATTGTTGTTTTTGGGCACCCGCTGGAATCCCCCTTTGGATCAAAATCAGGCGCTGTTCGTAAATTAGTATGCATAAATGATGCCATAAAATTTGCATAAACGGTCTCTTCATAATTATTAATAATAATTGTAAATATTTAAATGAATAATTCTCTAAACCGATACAATGGGAATTTACTCTATTTTACCGATAACCTACATTATTTGAAGCTAATTGGCAAGTTGAAGCATCAAATTTCGTTGTTCTTGATGCTTTTGACATCGATGCCGTGCTTTTTGATGCGGTGCCATAGACTGCGCTGGTTGATTCCCAGAAGTTCGGTGGCTCTGATCTGGACGCCACCGGTTTTGCGAAGGGCTTCGATGATCATGCTCTTTTCGATTTCCTTGAGACGTTCATCCAGCGGCAGGTTGGCGGCGGGTAGCGCAACGGTATTGGATTCGCTGTTATTGAAAACGCCGGTGATTTTGGCGGGCAGCTGGGCGGGCTCGATAAAGCCGTTTTCAGCGATGACGGCGGCACTTTCAATGATATTTTTAAGCTCACGGATATTCCCGGGCCATCTATAAGCCATGATCATTTGCAAGGCCACCGATGAAATGTCTATCTGTTTGGAAAGATTTTGCAGGAAATAGTCGACCAGCAACGGGATGTCTTCCTTGCGCTCGCGCAGCGGGGGCAGATGCAGCGTGAAAACATTCAGGCGATAATACAGATCCTCTCTGAATTTTCCCTCCTGGACCATTTTTTCCAGATTCTGGTTGGTCGAGGCAATAAAGCGCACATCGACTTTTATGGTGCTGCTGCCGCCGACGCGGTAAAATTCCTTTTCCTGGATGACCCGCAATATTTTAGACTGCAGATTTAAAGGCATATCGCCGATTTCATCCAGAAATAGGGTTCCCTGATGCGCCATGTCGAATTTTCCGGGTTTGAATTTGGTGGCGCCGGTAAATGCACCTTTTTCATGCCCGAAAAGCTCACTCTCCAGAAGCTCTTCGGGGATAGCGGCGCAGTTGAGTTTGATGAAAGGTTTGTTCTGGCGATCGCTATTTTCAAAGATGCTGGTCGCAACCAGCTCCTTGCCCGTGCCGCTTTCGCCCAGAATCAGAACCGTCGAATCCGAGGGCGCGACTTTTTTGATCAGGCCCAGCAGGCCCCGCATCGCCAGGCTTTCCCCGATAATGTCCGGGAAAAAATGGCGGGCATCCATGCGGCTGAGGACCGATGTGACCCGATCAAACACGCTGGCAAATTGATCGATTTGATCCAGCGACCAATTTTTTTCAGAATCGGTTTTCTCACCCGACAGGGTGGCCAGTTTACGGGCTTTTTGCAAAAAGCGTTCTACCGGTTTCAAAATAAATCGAACCAGCACAAAACCGGTGGCAAAGGCGAGGGCACCCAGAATGAGGATCAGCCAGAAAACCGTTTGCGCGGGGTCCGAGCCTCCGGCCAGGCCGTATTTGGTCAAGCGGAAGGAGATGATGGCCGCCAGAACGGTCAATCCGGTGATAATAAACGGAATAATGATATAAAGGCTGATGTAGAACCGCGATTGTCGCATTTTATAAATTTGTGTTTTGTGCTTGGTATTTCGTGTTTGGTGGCCTAGCTGAGGAATACCAAAGGCAAAACACTAAACAATAAATACTAAACACCAAACACCCTATTTTTATTTCGCCATCAGCGTCAGGTCCCACATGGGCAGGAATATGGCCAGAGCGAAAAACCCGACCACAGCCGCCAGCCCGACGGTCAGCAGGGGGCCGATAGCCTCCGACAGTTTCTTCATGGCATATTCCACTTCGCTGTCATAGTGGCTGGCCACTTCCTGCAGCATGCTTTCAAGGCTGCCTGATTCCTCACCGATGGCCACCATGTTGATCAGCATGGGTGTGAAATATTTGGCTTCACCCAGGGGGCCTGCAATGCCCCGCCCCTCGGCGAGGCGATCTTTGATGTTTTCCAGCTCGTTTCCAATGGCGGCATTGCCGATGGTTTCAGTTAAAATATCCATCGAATCCAGCACATCGACGCCGCTGGACTGCAGGATTGAAAAAATACTGGCAAAACGCGAAACCGCGCTTTTGACAAACAGGGGCCCGAGCAGCGGGACCTTCATCAAAAGGGTGTCGCGCATGAGTTTGCCCTGCCGGGTTTTCAGATAATAATACAGGAATAGGCCTACCAGGATAGCCGCGCCGAGGACAAAGAGCCAGTAACTGGATAATACTTCGTAAAGGAAAATGCAGATCTGGGTCGGCAGGGGTAATTGAAGCCCGGCATTTTTAAAGATACTGGCAAATTTAGGAATCACCTGGGTTATCAGAATTAAAAATGCGGAGAACAAAAAGACAACCACAATCACCGGGTAGGTCAGTGCCGATTTAATATCCGACTTAACCTGATTTTCGTGTTCGATGATATAGGTCAGACGTTCCAGTACTTCCGGCAGCGCCCCGCTGGTTTCTCCGGCTCTGATCATACTGCAGTATAACGGCGAAAACACCTTGGGGTGCTTGCGAAAGGCTTCGTACAGACTGGCCCCTTCTTTGATGTCCTGGTGCATCTTGCCGAGGACACCCCGCAGCCGGGGATTTTCCGTTTGTTGTTCCAGGATCGCCAGCATATTGATCATGGATACACCGGCGTTGAACATGGTTTTAAACTGTTTGGTGAAAAGGATCAATTCGGGCGCCTTGACCGGGGACAGAAGTTCCCGTATTTTGGACATCTGAAATCCGCTCAGGGCTGCCTGTTCAGCCCTAACCCGTGTGGGAATATACCCCCGGGCGGCCAGCAGGCTGTTGGCACTTTCCAGAGAATCGGCTTCTATCTCTCCGGATGTGGTGGCGCCGGTTTCCGTAATCGCCTGATATTGAAATTTGGGCATAACTTCCTCTATAAATTTAAGCGGTTAAAAATGCGATGCGATTGGTCAAGTAATTTTTTTTAACTTCATTGCTGTTAGCTTGAAGGCTTGGAGGCCAGAAGGCTGGGAAGCCTTATAGCCTTCCAGCTTGCCAGCATCCCAGCTCTTTACGTTTTTGTTAAACCCTTAAAGCCCGACTTTTGACACCTGAACACTGCCTGTCCTCCGTAGCTTTTTGAGCGAAGGAGGGAAACCTGACACCTACAATAGCACAGCTGAAGCCGCCTCCTCCAGGGTGGTGATGCCCTTGATGGCTTTTTCAGCTGCATTTTCTTTTAAGGGCGTAAAATTTCCGGCCTTCAGGGCTGCCTGCTGAATCGCATGCGACGATTGCCGCTTTAAGATCAAATCCTTGATTTCGTCATTGATGGTCATGACTTCATACACACCGGTGCGCCCCTTGTAACCGGTGTGCAGGCAGTTAAAGCAGCCTTTGCCCTGCACAAAATTTGCTCGAATTTTGTGATCAATTCCCCAGGAATTTAAAACTTCCTTTGAGGGCTCATAGTTGGCCATGCAATTCGGGCAGACCTTGCGCACCAGGCGCTGGGCAAAAGAGACCGTCATGGTCGAAGCTACCAGAAACGGTTCGATCCCCATGTCGATAAAACGGGTGATGGCGCCGGCGGCGTCATTGGTATGCAGGGTGCTGAAAACCATGTGGCCGGTCAGCGCCGCCTGAACGGCCAGAGAGGCGGTTTCCGAATCGCGGATCTCACCAACCATGATGATGTCGGGGTCCTGGCGCAGAATAGACCGCAGACCGCTGGCAAACGTCATGCCGGCCTTACGGTTTAACTGCACCTGCCTGATTTTTTCGATGCGGTATTCAACCGGGTCCTCCACGGTGATGATGTGAACTTCGGGCTGGTTGATTTTCTTTAGGATCGAATACAGGCTGGTGCTTTTGCCGCTTCCGGTGGGTCCGGTACTGAGAATCATGCCGTGCGGCTTTACGATCATTTTTTCAAGTTTTTCACGGTCGCTTTCCGCCATGCCGAGCCGTTCAAGTGAATATATGCTGTTGCTGGTATCCAGCAATCGCAGTACCATATTTTCCCCGTGGATGGAGGGGATGGTTGAGGCGCGGATGTTGATGTCTTTGTTCTTCATTTTAACGGTGAAGCGCCCGTCCTGGGGGATTCTGGAAACCGCAATGTCCATGTTGGCCAGGATTTTGAGCCGGGAGATGATCGGCAAAAACATGCCCTTGGGTGGGGCGGGCACTTCGTGCAGTTTGCCGTCTACCCGGAAGCGCACTTGCACATAGTTTTTTTCCGGACTGATATGGATGTCGCTGCAGCCCTCGCGAACACCCTGGGACAAAATGGAGTTTACCAGGCGCACGACCGGCGCTTCTTCGGCCATTCCCTGCAGCGAGCTGACCTCGACATCGTCAAGACTGGTTGTTTTTTCGGCGCTCTTATCAATCTCCATTTCTTCCATGTCTTCAAGAACGCCGCCGATACCGGAATAGGTGCCGTAAATGGTCGTCAACAGCTGGTTGAGGTGCTGTTCGGTGCAAATGACAGCCTCAACTTCACAGTTGGTATAGACTTCAATGGTATCCAGAGAATTGATATCCAGCGGGTCGGTCATGGCGACCGTGAGCAGCAGCCCGCTTTTTTTCAGCGGAGCCGCCTGGCAACGATGCGCAATTTCAGCTGAG
>JASFGN010000312.1:0-4783 GCA_050123735.1 Desulfobacterales bacterium
CTTTTCAGTAAGTGAGTCGATTTTAAAGGAAACCCAATCCGCCTTGGCAAGCGCTGATCTCACATCCTTCCGCCAGATCAGAGAGCCGTTGGTGATGACGGCTACTTTAGGACCCAGCGATTTCAGAAGCTCGATTTCCTGCCCGAGATTGGCATCCAGAGTGGGCTCCCCATCGGGCACAAAGGTCAGATAATCGATCGATTCGCCCTTCCGCTGTGCCTGTTCGATTTTGTTTTCAACATCTCTAAAAATTTCTTCCGGCCGGTAGAACGGAGCTCGCTCGATCTGCATTCGGGTTGTTTTGCCCACCTGACAATAAACGCAGGAATAGGTGCATATTTTGGCCGGAATATTATTAATTCCTAAGCTGCGTCCCAGACGCCGGGAGGGTACCGGTCCAAAGGCAATCATAATGTCTGACACCTTTCAGCACATCGCAAGGTTGTAAATAAGTGACATCCGGTTTGCACGAATGTAAGTGATCAATGACGCGTAGCCCAATTCTTTTGGATTGATAAATCCATCAACTCCAATTCCTTGATAGCCAACATAATTCCCGCCAGCATCGCTTTTCTCAATGAGGGTGTACCCGAAGTTCTATCCTTGGACGCTTGTATCCCTTTTTCTTTTTTCAATAGGACAACATTGTCAAAAATTGAATCGATCCCGGCGCGTTGGGTTAACTTATCTAATACAGTGCTTGGCATCCTTCCCAGACCTCTTTCATTCCACTCGTCAAAATAGAGACCAAAATGCTGCATCAAATAATCTTTACTCTGTTTTTTAGCCCATTCATAACCGGTTTTGAAGCCATCTGATTCAGTTATCGCTTTGTCGTACCGAACAGCCTCTGCTTCTGTTTCAAATCCCCAACGCACCAACAAATCTTCTATATCTTTTTCACAAAATTGAGATTTGATTGTACCTGTGTGCAAAACATATCTTGCGATCTCGTGGGCGATGGTATAAACGACCTGGTGTTTGGGCGCTGAAATGATCTTCGAATTTAAATAAACCAACACGTTGACCGGTTTGCCAAAGTCATAACGTAACGCACCGGCATTGAACATATCCTCATCCGCCAATATCTGAAAATGCTCATCGTTGAGAACGCCATCCCGCACCGTTTGCGGTAGACGTTCGAATACGGTTGACAAATAGGGGAAAAACCGGAAATCACAGATTTTGAATCGATTTATCCTATTGTCCATGACGCGTTCCTTTCCATACTGGATTTTACCCAATGACAATGCCATACTCCGCTAATTGCTCAAAAACGCTCCCGGATTGGAATCGATATATTCATTGAGCACTTCATAACCCATTAAATTTTTTGCTGACAGCGGAAACAGCGCTATTTTCTGGGTGTTGAATTCATCTTTAACTTTTTCAGGAATTTTCATATGTTGCATTTTGTTGATGACAACTGCAGCAATATCAATTCCAATATCTTTCAATTTCTGTTTGATGCGAAAGGCTTCCGAAAAGGACAAATCGTCGTCGTTCATAACCAGATTTATCCGGGTTTTTTTTGATAGAAAATGATCACGCAGGTGCTCGTATTCGTTAATTAGCAGGTTCAATCTATCTTTTATTTTATCCTGCTCGATTTCTTTTCCAAACACCTTTATTTTAGATACAATTTCTTTTTTGGCGTAAATTTGATTCCTCAGTTTTAGCAGCTCCTCCAGCCAGATTAAGGTGATCGCCGGCAGGCAAAAAAATCTCAGGGTGAGGGCGGTGGGGGCCATGTCGAAAATGATAATATCTTTATTTTCGAATGTGAGCAGGACGTTTTCAAAAGCTAAAAGTAAGGCATATTCCTCAAGGCCCGGCGAAAACTGCAGAACGTTGAAATAATTTTGTAGATTAAACGCGCTTTCATAGGTATAGGTTTGCTTGATCGTTTTTTCGGTTTTTTTCAGGTATTTTTTCATCCAGTAGTCGACATCGACTTCTTTGACGTGCAGGTGGTCGGCCACACGCTTGGGTTTTTCGGAAAATTTTTGTTGAAAAATATCGCACTGGTTGTGGGCCGGATCCATTGAAACCAGCAGGGTATCCCGGGAATTTTGCGCGTATTTAACAGCCGTAACAGCGGAGGTGGTCGATTTGCCCACCCCGCCTTTTCCGATAAAAAATTGAATTTCAGGTTTCATATTTTAATTCTATTGCCAAAGAGAGCACAGAGATTGCGGGTCATTTTTAAATTTTATGTTCCTGGCGATTTCTGTGGTTCGAAGTTATTCTTAATCGATGTCCAGCACCGAAAACAAATCCCCCAATGGATCGTGCGCAGTGGTTACCTTTTCCAGCATGATCTGAAATTCTTGATCCATAACGGGTAAAAGTTCCATGGTGATGTGGATCGGCGGTGATGGTATGCCGATGAATGCCCCCAGCACCAGAATGGCAAAAATATTATCCAGCTCTTCGACCTCGTATGCGATGGTCTCGACGGCCTTGCCCCGCATGACTTCATCGCTGATTTTAAACGCCGCGACGATTTTATCTTTAAAGGCTTTTAAAATGAATGCCATAGACATGTCTGCTTTTTTTCTGGAGGCAGATTCATTTGACTCTAAATATACGCCGGTCAAGTGCCAGTCGTCTTTTTGAGGGAAAGAAATAATAAATGGCATAAAGCCCCATCAAAATTGCACCGGTCGTATAAAACTTTGGAAATTCCATCACATAAGCGAATAAAGCCAGATAAGGTGTTACCAGTGAGATAGTTATCAAACGTTTTTCAAATTTGACAAACTCCGCTTCTGAAGCCATTTTTTGGTCACGTTTTTGATGGGCAAAGAGGGACCGGGAAAACAGCGGTAAAGCCACTGCCAATGCAACGCAAACAATAAAAATGGCCAGCCCCAATATGTTCGAGTGGCCCACCTCGCGATCGATTCTTAAAAGATCGAATGCCTTCGCCCCATACGCAAGGATAAAGCCCAGGACGGATGGTATTAAAATGATAAAATAGGTCTTCTTGAGTTCTGCCGTCATTATTGTCAATCCCTTTAAAAATAGCCGTTTGCCCAGGATACCTTCGCCGAAGTGGCCTCAGCGGCCCGGGCCGGATCGGCAATGGCGTGCTGGCAGGAATCGGCGTCTTTGCGGTCGCCGATCGACCGATTCTGCCAGCACGCGACACGCCAAAGCATTGCTCAATGTTCTCCCTATGGTGTGGCAGGGACTGGTTCCGCCGGTGCTTCATGGGTCACAAAGAATTTGATCACACCTTCAATTGCAATCCATACGGCAATCGTCAGGATGCATAAGTTGATGACCTGCAGCAGCACATTGTGAGACGCACCGTAGGAGACCTGGTTTAAAACCAATGCCCATATGGTCATGACCGACATGAAGACAGCCGGCAGACCGGCGATCAACCATTTCACTCCCCCCCTGGCTTTGAGATAGAGCGTGATGATGATCAGTGCTAAGGCCGCCAGGGTCTGATTGACAGCCCCAAACAGCGGCCAAAGTTTCAGGGCGCCCTTGCCGCTGGCCCCTGTGGCAAAGGCCAGGATAAGCGCGCTGCCAACCGCTATAAGGGTCCCGACATGCCGGTTGCCCAAGGTTTCAAGTTTGATACCGCTTCCCAGCTCGCCGATGACGTAGCGCTGTATCCGCGTGGCGGTATCGAGGGTGGTACCGGCAAAAGATGCCACAAACACGCCCATTATGGCCAGTGCGAATTTCTTGGGAATCCCCACCGCCAGGATCATGTTGGCAGATCCGTCCACAAAGGCACGAACGGTGTTGCCTATCCCGCCTGCGGCCGCCCACGACTGGTAGTGCGTTGTCCAGGCCGCAACACCGGTGAGTGTTTCGCCTGATTTAGACAGGTACCCGAGCCCCACGCCGGCAGCGCAGGCGATGATCACCAGGGTGGCCAGAGTTCCTTCCATGAGCATTGAACCGTAGCCCACAAAAAGCGAGTCCTGTTCGCTGCGCACCTGCTTTGCCGTTGTTCCGGAAGAAACCAGGGAATGGAAACCGGAAATGGCCCCACAGGCGATGGTGATGAACAGAAACGGCCACATGGGCGGGGTTTCAGCCGGCTTTAACTGCACCGCCGGTGCAACGATTTCCATACCCTTGCCGAAGCTGGCGAAGATGACGCCCAGTACCAGGAGGGCCATTGCAACCAGCAGTTGATGGGAGTTGATAAAATCGCGCGGCTGCAGCAGGGTCGTAACCGACAAAGTCGAGGCAATGTAAGCATAGACCAGTAAAACGATAGTCCACACGCCTGTGTCGGGGATCCCGGCAATGGCGGGCATCGTGAACTTCAGATAAGGTCCTAAAAACACAAATACGTACATCGTGATGACCGCATAAATGCTCCAAACGGCAATATTAGCGCCTTTTTTGTAGATCATATAGCCCAGCACCAGAGCAATGGGAATCTCCAGCCAGACCGCCACTACGGATTGGGGATACATAGAAAAAATAATAGCAATGAGCAAACCGAAGATGGCAATTACAATCCAGAGCTCCAGAAATACAATCAGGAAAAAGAGGTACTTGGTGCGCGCGTTGACGTATCTGGATGTGAACTCGGATATTGATTTGCCCTGATTGCGCATTGAAATGATCAAGGCCCCGAAATCGTGGACGGCTCCCATCACAATGCTGCCGACAAAGACCCAGATCAGAGCCGGTACCCAGCCCCAGATAATGGCGATAGCCGGGCCGACGATGGGTCCTGTGCCGGCAATGGACGTGAAATGATGCCCGAAGATGACCTCTTTTTTGGTGGGCACATAATCCCGGC
>JASFGN010000313.1:0-4772 GCA_050123735.1 Desulfobacterales bacterium
CTACTGGGGGGTTCCCAAATCCATAGCCATAAAGGATATTTTACCAAAGGTCAAAAAAGACCCTGCATTCTTGGCGCAGCAAAAGTTCAAAATATTTCGTGGCCGGGGAGCCAATACCAAAGAAATCGATCCCGGCTCGATCGATTGGCCCTCAGTGACATCCGCCAATTTAAACTTTTGGTTTCGCCAGGAGCCCGGTCCCCAGAATGCGCTGGGCCGCATCAAATTCATGTTTCCCAATCAGTTTGACGTTTATTTGCATGATACGCCCGCACGAGAGTTATTCGCCAAAGCCCGCAGGGATTTTAGTTCCGGATGCATTCGCATTGAAAAACCGCTGGAACTGGCCGATTACCTTTTCTGAAAGAAAAGCTGCTGCTCAAACTGGAATTGATTCTGGAAAAGGTCAATGCAAAGGGCTATCGCTGCGATACATTTCACGTGATGAGCGGCTATCGCACCCCGTATTACAATGAAGCCATCGGCAACGTCCCATACAGCCGGCATATTTATGGCGGCGCAGTGGACATCTTTATTGACGAAAATCCGCAGGACAACATGATGGACGATTTAAATCGGGATGGAACCATCGATTACCGGGATGCGGCGGTTATTTACCGGATCATCGATGCGCTTTACGGCAAAAAGTTTTATGATCCGTTCCTGGGGGGGTTGGCACGCTACAAAAAAACCGGAAACCATGGCCCCTTTGTGCACGTTGACGTCAGAGGCCAGCGCGCCCGCTGGGGCGACTAAAAATCCAACTTTTATGTCCGGGCCCAACCTGTTTCCTATTTATAATGCCCATCGGCTATCGAACCACCCAGACCGTGCGCTCGCGTGCCAGGTGAATGACCTTGTTGGTCACTCGCCCGATAAAAAAATCCCGAACCCGTGAATGCCCTCTTCTTCCCATCACAATAGTGCCGTAATTTTGCTGTTCGGCCTCTGCAGCGATGGCTGCTGCTCGGCTGACAACGCCGCTGACCAGCTTGGTAGAAATCTGGTGTTTGTGAAAACCCAGAGCGACGAGTTTTTTTTCAGCCGCGGCCAATTCAGCGGTCATCTTCTCGCGGGTAGATTCCATATGCTTTGCGGGAGAATATATGCGCGGCATTTCCGGGTGGCTGTTTTCTTTTCCCCGGAGGACATGAATGACCCTAACCTCAAAATCAAATCCCCCCAGGGTATCGCCTACAAAATCAAGTGCGCGCCAGGACCCTTCGGAGCCGTCAAGGGCCAGCAGAATCTTTTTGCCTGCCGGCTTCCTGCCAGCCAATATAAGCGGCAAAAAAGAAAGTCTCTCGACCAGCTTGGTGGCCACGCTGCCGAGCACCATTCCGCGCAATCCGGTCATACCCCTTCGCCGCGTGACAACTGCGTAATAGCCGTTTTGCGCTTCCCGAATGATGTCCCTGGCGAACCCTTTTTTTCTATTCTTAATTTTTATCTCAACGGAATTGGAGGAAAAACCGTTACCGATCAAGAGTTGATGCGCCTTTTCCATAAATTTGTTGATATTTTTTTTCTGCTGCATCTCCCATGCGCGCACCTCTCTGACAGTTGAGGTGCTGCGGGCGTCGGTTTCAAGGTCCCAAAATCCTTCCGGTATCTGACTGAATACATGAAATAATTTAATTTGCATGCGCTTAAAGGGCTCGATCTTTGAAATGTATTTAATCGTATTCATCGAACGATCCGATCCATCGACGGGAACCAATAGTTTCGATTGAAGCTGTTTTTTCATTGCAGGCCCTCCTTGCGAATTGACTTCTCTGAATTCAGTGCGTTGATATTGTCCCGGCAATTCATCATTTCGAAAAATTGCGCATTTTTGCGAAGCCGGTCTTTTAGATCCCGCAAACCGCTTCGCTGGATGCCGCCTCAGCGAATATCTGCCCTGCTCTGTTTGTCCGGCACTGGGTCATTTTAAAATACAAAACTTGTGCCAAGCAGGTAATAAGCTGGATTGTATCTGCTTTATCCAATGCCCGATCAAAGATTTAAGTAGTAAATTCTTAGAGTTGCAAATCAAATTGGCATCTGAATCGAAGTGGGCCCAAGCACTTCCATTCTGGCGCTTAAAGGACACAAATACGAACTTTGACTTCTGATATTTTTTATCTACCCGGAACAACGGGTATTTATTATGTCAGTTCTTGTCACCTTTTACCAACGGCAGCCAAACGGGTTGGGATGGCACTTTTCAAAACAGGATCAAATTCCCGCTGATGGTCGTCAAAGAGATCCGTCAGCGGTTGCCAATCCATTTTCCTGTTGGATTTCGGCTGCTTGTCAGAAATTGCAGGTTTCGACAAGACATTGCCCCTTCAGGTCCTTGCATCAAAAGATAATGTTGTGTCTGATCTTCTCAAATCAATCGAGGCGGGAAATTACGGCACGGTGATTATGGGTAAACGCGGTATGTCCGGAATTAAACGCTGGCTGCTCGGCAGCATATCTGCCGGTGTCGTGCGGGGATTGACGGATCAAACCATCTTTTTGGTTGATTAATTTACTTTTATGAGGATGCTTGCTTGAAGGCACGCATGCCGTTCATAATTCCCTGGGATCGAATTGTCGGCGATCTGCGCTCATATTATGCTGCAAAATGCTGCCTGGAAAAAGCAAGCCGGCCTTCAATGTGCGTTAAATCTTTATAATGTTGCTCAACCAGCCTCAATCTCGGCAAAAGACCGGCGCGGTTGGCAATCTGGATGTTCAGGCCCGGCCGGGCATTCATTTCCAGAATCAAGGGCCCCCTTTCCTTGTCCAAAACCAGATCAACGCCGATGTACCCCAGTCCGGTAAGTTCGTTACACTGGGCAGCGATCTTTAGCAATTTTTCCCAATGGGGAATCTTGACGCCGCTTACCGGGTAGCCGGTATCCGGATGCTCTCTGACAATGGAGTTGCGCAAGACCGCCGTGAGGGTTGTGCCGGTCGCCAGATCGATCCCCGCACCAATGGCGCCCTGGTGCAGGTTGGCCTTGCCGCCGGACATACGCGTGGGCAGACGCACCATGGACATGACCGGCACCCCCAGAAAGACGATGACCCGGATATCGGGCACACCCTGATAGCTGATGGCTTCAAACAAAGGGTCAAAATGCACCCGGTATTCGATCAGGGCTTTATCCGGCTGACCGCCCAGGCTGTGCATGCCGCTGATAATATTAGACAGGTGATAAGCGACTTCCTGCCAGGTCAACAGCGAGCCATCGACTTGGCGGTACATGTCCTTAGAGCGTCCGACCACGACCAGTATGCCGCTGCCGCCTGAGCCCCTGGAGGGCTTCAATGCAAAATCTTCATACGGTTCGACCACCTCAGCAAAGCGCCGGACCTGATATTCCGTCGCAATAACGCCATACAGCTGCGGTACGGCAATATCCGCTTTCAGGGCCAGTTCTTTGGTTTGCAGCTTGTCATCCACCAGCGGATAGCGATCGCGCGAATTGTATTTAAGGGTATATTCGGTATTTCGCCGGTTGATTCCCAGCACACCGATTTCGGTGAGTTGCTTTTTTAAGCTAAACATCGGATTTTATCTTTGTCAGCGATTTAAAGCGCGGCAGCTCCAGTAACCTGAAACCCGAATAACGGCCCAACCCGATGGTTCCGGCCAGCAGGATCAGCAACAGCTCCGGAAAAACAAAGATCAGATGCTCCAGGGTCTTGATTGCCATCACCAAATAAGCAGCCACTGCCGCCACAATTGACCATGTGCCCTGTTTCAGGGTCTGATATGCGCCCAATTCCTCCCAACCAATGGACATTCGTTCGATGGTCATGGTCATAATTACCATCGGAAAAAGCGCCACCGACAGTCCGCGCTCCAAACCGAGCTTGTGCGTCAAAATGCTGAAGATGGCCATCAGCCAGATCACGACAATTAGAATGGCCGCCAGCCGGGGCACCACCAGCAGCTTCAGGTGGGCCAGATATAAGCGGATGGCAAGACCCAAAGCAATCAGAGTGGTAAATAAAATCACCCCCCATAAAAGCTGAGTTTCTCGAAACGCCAGGGCAATCAGGACCGGCATAAATGTACCGAAGGTCCGGATACCGATGACATTGCGCAGAATAACCAGCAGGAAAACACCGACCGGCACCATTAAAATCACGCGATAGACGGCCTGGGTCTCGATGGGCAGGCTGAAGAGCGAAAATTCGAGTAAAAAGGACTTCTTCGGTTCTCCGGTTTCTAAAGCCGCCTGCACCGCGGCTTCCTCACTGCGGGCGACCGAAAGATTTGCGACTACGTTTTTAACCCCCTGAGAAATCACGAGCGGTTCGACGCCTCGCCACCAGACCAGGTAGTCCTCCGGAACGCCGCTCTTTACGTTGACCGGGTCAAAGGATATCCATTTTTTCTGGTCATAGATCTCCAGCCAGTGAAGAAGTGGCACATTGCGTTTTTGATCTTCGAGCCGGATGCCGTGGGCACTGCGAGCCTGGATGCCGGCCACAGCCAGTAATTGGACGGCTAAATCAACTTTTTTCTGATCCGAGGCTTTTTTCCCCAGCAGCAACGTGACGTTATCGTCCGGCCGGGGATTGTTCAAACTGCGCATCAGTTCCAAGACGATGCCCTCGACATCAGCAGATTTTTCACGCGCTTCTGAAACAAGTGCTTCAGAGGCTTCGCGAAAAGCATCTTTGAATTCGGGCTTCTGGAGGCCGCCTTTTTCGGGCTGCTGGGAGAGAATCTCTCTATCCATTCGCCGAACCGAAGCCCGGTAATAAAGATTCTGAACGCCTCGAGCCTT
>JASFGN010000314.1:0-4771 GCA_050123735.1 Desulfobacterales bacterium
ATTTCTCATATTTTCTGATTATGTGCGGCCCGCCATCCGCCTGGCGGCCCTCACAGAGCAGCAGGTTATTTATGTCTTTACCCATGACAGCATCGGCCTGGGTGAAGACGGCCCCACCCATCAGCCCATCGAACAGCTGGCGGCTTTAAGGGCGATACCGAACCTGCTGGTCATACGGCCGTGTGATGCCAATGAAACCGCCCAGGCCTGGCAGGCAGCCATCCGGCACCGTGGCGGACCTGTGGCCCTGGCGCTGACGCGTCAAAATCTTCCCACCCTCGACCGCCAATCACATTATGCATCCGCCGCAGGCCTGCACCGGGGCGCCTATATTTTAGATGAAGCCGCCAACAACCAGCCGCAGGTCATCCTGATTGCCAGCGGATCGGAAGTGCACATTGCCCTGAAAGCTGCTGAAATGATCAAGGCCAAAGGACCGGCCACCCGGGTGGTCAGCATGCCGTCCTGGGAGCTGTTTGAAGCCCAGCCGGCCGATTATCGCCAACAGGTTTTGCCGCCGGGGGTTACAGCCAAAATTGCCGTCGAAGCCGGCAGCCCCCAGGGCTGGCATCGCTACGTCGGCGATGCCGGCCAGGTCGTCGGCCTGGATCATTTCGGTGCATCCGCACCGGCTCGGACCCTGTTTGAAAAATTCGGGCTGACCGCCGAGCGGGTGGTTGAAAAAGCGCTGGAATGTGTTTAAACAATCTTTTTGTTTGGATCGAAAATACGAGCAAAAGGAGAAGGGTATGCCAAAACTGATCGAACTCGAGAAACTGGGCCAGTCTATCTGGCTGGACTACATTCAACGCTCTTTATTGACCTCCGGCGAGCTCAAACAAATGGTCGACTCCGGTCTGAAGGGGGTGACGTCCAATCCGGCGATCTTTGAAAAGGCCATCGCCGGAAGCAACGACTATGATGACGATTTAAAGCACCTGGTCAAAACCGATGGCTCGATTGAGCAAATTTACGAAGCGCTGGCCGTAAAAGATATTGCGCTGGCCACCGACACGCTGCGCGGCGTTTATGATTCGACCAACGGCAAAGACGGCTACGTCAGCCTGGAAGTCAGCCCGGAACTGGCCTATGAAACGGAGAAGACGGTGGCTGAGGCCAAGCGGCTGTTTGAAACCGTCAACCGGCCCAATGTCATGATCAAAGTGCCGGCGACAAAGGAAGGTCTGCCGGCCATTGCCGAATTGATCGGCTGCGGTGTCAATGTAAATGTCACCCTCATTTTTAGCCTGCAAAATTATAAGGCCGTGGCTGAGGCCTATCAGGCCGGGCTCGAGCATCTGGCAACAAACGGTCCCGGCGTCAAGGGAGGGCATCCAATTGATCGCGTGGCCTCGGTGGCGTCATTTTTCGTCAGCCGCGTGGATACGGCTGTGGATACGGAACTGGAAAAAATCGGCCACACGAAACTGCTGGGCAAGATTGCGGTCGCCAACTCGAAAATTGCTTATGCCGAATACAAAAAGATTATTCGGCAGCCCCGCTGGCAGCAGCTGGCCGCTAAGGGGGCGCAGGTGCAACGCGTTTTGTGGGCCAGTACCAGCACTAAAAATCCGGACTATCCGGACAATCTTTATGTGGATGAGCTGATCGGGCCGGATACGGTCAACACCCTGCCGCCGGCAACCCTGGACAGTTTTCTGGACCACGGCCGGGTGGCCGAAACCCTCACCCGGGGGCTTGAAGAGGCACACCGCCAGGTGGCCCGGCTGGCCGAACTGGGCATCGATCTTGATGCCGTCACACGGAAACTGCAGGATGACGGCGTGGTGGCGTTTGCCAAACCGTTTGCCAAACTGCTGGATAGCATCGCCGAGAAATGCAAGCAAATAAAAGCAGCATAGATGGAAAAATGGAACCATGGGCAGGAAAAGCAGATATTACCCTGATTTTACTTTTCAGAGCGACCATAAAAACAAAATAGATCCCGTTCCGTCAAACCCAATATCCAAACTTCCAGTATTCCAATATTCCACGGTATTGATTTGCGGCAATGCCGGTAAACTCTGATTTGATCGAAGGATTTAGACCATGGCTTTAAACAAGCAGGACGCATTAAAGCAAAAAGCGGCGCATCGCGCTGTGGAAGCAATCGAATCCGGCATGATCGTGGGTCTGGGTACCGGCAGCACGACATCGTTTGCCGTGATGCGGATCGCGGAGCGCATCAAATCCGGTGACCTTGCAAACATCGTCGGCATTCCAACCTCCATCCGTACCGAAACGCTGGCCCGGGAACTGGGTATCCCCCTGGCGACGCTGGATGAACAGCCGGAAATTGATGTGACCATCGACGGCGCCGATGAGGTCGACCCGGAGCTGAACTTGATCAAGGGCGGCGGCGGCGCGCTGCTGCGCGAAAAAGTGGTTGCACAGGCCAGCCGCAGGAATATCATCATCGTCGACGAAAGCAAGCTTTCCGACTGTCTGGGCACTCACTGGGCCCTGCCGGTAGAAGTGATCCCCTTTGCCGCCAGAACGGAAACCGACTTTATGCAATCGCTGGGAGCTGCGGTCAGCATGCGCCGCGATAATCAGGGGCAGCCTTATAAAACCGATCAGCACAATTGTATCCTGGATGCGAATTTCGGCCCGATGTCGGATCCAACCGCTTTAGCAAATCGCCTGAACGAACGCGCCGGTATTATCGAACATGGGCTCTTTCTGGGTCTGGCCAGCGAGGTCATCGTCGCAGCAAAAGACGGCATCCGTCATCTGGAACGCAAAGACAAATGAAAACACGTCGGCAATTTATTACCTGGGCCTTAAAACTGCTGGCCGTTTTGTGCACTTTTGTGGCAACGATCAGGGTCACGCTGATAAAGGCCTGGGCCCGAGCCAAACGGTTTATCGTTCCGCGGGACACGGATCTGTCGACCTTGCGCAATAAAGATCCGGCTACGCTGGACACGCGCAACCTGGAGATTTTGCCATTAGAGGCTTTTGAGACCATGGGGTTGAGCAACCATCCCGTGCATCTGCCATCATGGCGCCTGATCGTCGAGGGCAACGTCGCCGTGCCGACCCGAATACCCTATTCGGAAATCACCAAGCTTCCCTCGATTGAGCGCAAGGTATTGTTGATCTGCCCCGGTGTCTTCGTCAATCACGGACGATGGAAGGGCATTTCGCTGATGACGGTGTTGGATCTGGCCCGGATGGAACCCGATACCAGCCATATTCGCGTTTACGGGCCGCAGGGCGCCCGCGAAAAAGTTGAGCGCTTCCCGATCGCCGATATCCGATCCGATAAAGTCTTTCTGGCCTATGAAGTCAACGGTGAAAAATTACCGGTACGGCACGGGTTCCCGCTGCGCATTGTCGCCGAAGACTATTACGGCGACGATTGGGTAAAGTATGTTTACAGGATCGAGGCGATCAAGATGGAATCGTAACGCCGGTCATTGTTCCATTGGAGTGTTGGAATAAACCAATTGCGGATTTTAGATTGCGGATTGCGGATTGTAATATCAAGTATGCGCTCATTCAAAATCCAAAATTCGCATCCCAATATTATCTTTGCTTCAGTACCACAAGAAAAATACGAGAAGGAGCATTGGATGGACAACACCGATTATCGCTCGCAAATCGAGATTGCAAAAGGAAAGTTTGACTTTTTTGACATCACGCGGCTTGAAAAAAACGGCATCGCCGACATTCATCGCCTGCCCTATTCGATTAAAATCCTGGTTGAAAACCTGTTGCGAAAAATGGATGGGCGCGTGGTTCTCGAAGAAGATCTGAAAAATATCGCCCGCTGGCAAAAAAGCTATGATACACCGGTTGAAATACCGTACCACCCGGCACGGGTGCTGATGCAGGATTTTACGGGTGTTCCGGCGGTGGTCGATCTGGCGGCCATGCGCGATGCCGTCAAAGACCTGGGCGGCGATCCGCAAAAAATCAATCCACTGGTTCCGGTGGATTTGATTGTCGATCATTCGGTGCAGGTCGACTATTTTGGCAGCGCCGATGCCATCACCCGGAATGTCGCCAAAGAATATGAACGCAACGGCGAACGTTATGCTCTGTTGAAGTGGGCCCAGAAAAACTTTGCTAATTTCAACGTCGTCCCGCCCAACTCGGGCATCTGCCATCAGGTCAATCTGGAATATCTGGGGCGGGTGGTCATGACCGAAAAAACAGGTAACGGGACGCTGGCCTATCCCGATACCCTGGTGGGCACCGACTCGCACACCCCGATGATCAACGCTATCGGGGTTATGGGGTGGGGCGTCGGTGGCATTGAGGCCGAAGCCGTTACCCTCGGTCAACCCTATTACATGTCCATTCCGCAGGTCATCGGCGTCAAGTTTGTCGGTGAGCTGTCAGCCGGCACGACGGCAACCGATCTGGTGCTGACCGTCACCGAGTTGCTGCGCCAGCGCAATGTGGTTGAAAAATTTGTGGAATTTTTCGGATCCGGCATGAAAAACCTGACCGTTACCGATCGGGCCACCCTGGCCAACATGACCCCGGAATACGGCGCCACCCTGGGTTTTTTCCCCATCGACGGGAAAACCATCGATTATCTGAAAATGACCAACCGGGCCGACCAGGCCGAGATCGTTGAAACCTATGCCAAACAACAGGGACTTTTCTACACGGATACCGGCGAGCCCGAATACTCTGAAATCATCGAGCTCGATCTGTCCACGGTGGTGCCCTGCGTTGCCGGCCCGGCCCGGCCCCAGGACCGCATCACCCTCAGCGACCTGAAGCAGCGCTTTGCCACCCAGCTGGGCTGCGCCTA
>JASFGN010000315.1:0-4763 GCA_050123735.1 Desulfobacterales bacterium
CTGCTCAACAATCGCAAGCACGCCACTTACTGGAACAGCACCCGGGATACGGCGCTGGTGGTGGAAGCCTTCGCCGATTATCTGGCCGCCAGCGGTGAGGCTGCGCCGGATATCACCCTGGACATCCATCTCAACGACCAAAAAGTAAAGACCGTTCGCATGAATGCCCAGAACCTGTTTACCTTCGATCATAAATGGGTTCTGGAAGGCCAACAGATTCACAGCGGCACCCAGACCATAACGCTTGAAAAATCAGGCCGGGGACCGCTGTATTTTAATGCCTATCTGGATTACTTTTCCCTCGAGGACTTTATCACCGCAGAAGGTCTGGAGATCAAAGTTGAGCGGCGGGTCTTCCGACTAACCGAAAGCGACAAAAAAATGAAAGATGCCGGCTCGCGCGGGCAAGTCGTCGACCGCCGGGTGGAAAAATACGAGCGCCGGCTGATTGATAATGGCGCGACGCTCAAAAGCGGCGAGCTGATTGAAGTCGAGCTGATCATTGAGAGCAAAAACGATTATGAATACGTGGTCTTCGAGGACATGAAGGCCGCCGGCTTTGAACCGGTTGAGATGCGCAGCGGTTACACCGGCAATGAGATGGGGGCCTATGTGGAATTTCGCGATCAAAAGGTCGCATTTTTCGTGCATCAGCTGGCGCGCGTCAAACACAGTGTCAGCTATCGCCTGCGGGCGGAAATTCCTGGTAAATTCAGTGCATTGCCTGCCAGAGCCTATGCCATGTATGCACCGGAGCTAAAAGCCAATTCCGATGAGATCAAGCTCATGATCAAAGATGAGTAGGGTCCGACAGTAACCCTGATGAGTTGAGGCGTCGGGGCGTTTTTTCGAGTTCACCGCACCAAAAATAGTCGCCCGCAAAACGCGCGCATGAGGGCCTGTAGCAAAAGAACAGGAAAAGATGCGCTTCTTTAAAAGCGCGGCAGGTGCAACTCGTCGATATGGTGCTTGTTTTCCCTGACAAAATGATGCACGTAAGGCGGAACCACCGAGCGGTCTAAATAGTCTTTAAAATCAGCATCTATTTTCGTTTTGGGCACGTTGGCAACCGGCCAGTCTTCGGCCGATTTACAAAAGACATCGTACTCGCTGTGTCCGGTCACGCGCGAAATTTTAAACAGATAAAACTCCATTGAGTTTTGATGCTTCTGGATCTGACGGGCATTTAATCGATACAGGGCCACCAGACCCATACCCGCCAGCAGGGCAAAGCACACGCTGCCAATTCCATTTATGATTTCTGCAAACATCGGCCTATCTCCATAAAGTTACGCTCCGTATAGTATATCGGCCAAGTAGCGTGTAATCTTTAGTCATATTTGTGGTTCATCCGCCCGACGGTATCATGTCTCTGAAACGGGCCGGATGCATCCAAAAATGCCGGAGATATATTAAGCACGAATTTTAAAATGCAAATCATATGCCATTAATTTTCGTGCATTCGGCCTGCTCTGAAAATGCTGCGGTGTTTGGATGGTGATCGAAATGCTGGGAATTCAGCCGGGCGACCATCGCCTTTGCGGCTGGCACATGCGGGCATTTTGCACGGGGATTTAGGCCTTGAAAGTGCATGTGCCCCGGTCCTATCGTCAAATGGTGTCAAGTGGTGTCAAGATTATGAAATTTATATAAATATATTGTTTTTTATGTTACCTTAAGCGACCCTTTTTGATAATCAACGTCCTGGTTATATCTCGCTTTCTTTTTTTACAATCCTACCTGTTCATTTCGGGGAAACACTGAACAATCTGTCAAATTCCAGGCCTTGCTGCCGACCCCTTACGTCAGGATTTTGGCGCAGAAAAACACGTCAATTTAAGCGGAAAGGAGGTCATCATGGATTTAACTGCAGGCATTCGAGGCGTTAAAAGCCTCCGGCGACCGCTGACAGCCCTGGTGCTGTTGGTGGGCCTGTCCCTAACTTTAACCCCCGCCCTGGCCGTAGCCCGGGTCATGCCCAGAACCAGCCCGAAACAGACAATAGCGGGTCGCTATATCGTGGTGCTGCGCGATTCGGTAGCCGATCCACAGGCCGCTGCCGATCGGATGTCCAAGCGCCATCGATTTAATCTGCGCCACGTCTATCGACGCGCGCTCAAAGGCTTTGCGGCCCAGATTCCCGAATCCATCCTGCCCAGATTGAAGCAGAATTCGGATATCGCCTTTATCGAACCGGACCGTCTGGTATATGCGCTTGAACAGACACTGCCCAGCGGGGTGGACCGCATTCAGGCCGATCGGAACGACACGGCCCAAAACAATCCCGTGGATGTGGACATTGCCATCATTGATACCGGTATCGATCTGGATCATCCCGACCTGACCTATGATCCGGCCGCCAACGACGACCCGGACGGCGACAGCGACGGCACCCGTATTACGATTCGACGCCCCTGAATCGTTGCCGTCGTCAATCAACCGCCAAGCTAAACCAACGCCCATATGCTTATGCACGGGGTAAAAGGGCATCAGCATATGGGCACTTTTTTGGTCCAATCCGGCCGTTGGGCTCCGGTGACCCCATTTACGGAAAAATCGTTAAGGCTTGCTTAGGGTGGCTTTGATGCTTAAGATTTTCTAATTGGTCATGGGACAATGGGTGAAAGCGGGCTGGGCCCGGTTTCAATCACTTACCTGAAAGGACTTTTGCCGTGACGCCGGAAATCGTGCTGGTGCTGTCGCTTCTGGCAGGAGCGATCGTGCTGCTGATCAGCGAATGGATACCGATGGAAGTCACCGCCCTGCTGGTGCTGGGCGCCGTGGCCCTGACCGGTCTGGTGACGCCGGTAGAAGCGCTGGCGGGCTTCAGCAATCCGGCGGTGATTACGGTGTGGGCGGTTTTTATCCTCAGCGGCGGTTTGACGCGAACCGGTGTTGCCAATGTCATCGGTCGCTTTGTGCTGCGCCTGGCAGGCGACAGTCAAACGTTCATGGTTATCGTCATCATGATCACCGCCGGGGTGATGTCGGCCATCATGAACAACGTGGCCGTTGCCGCCCTGATGCTGCCGGTGGTCATGGACATCGCCCGCCACACCGGCAGTGCGCCCTCCCGGCTGCTGATGCCCCTGGCATATGGTTCGCTGCTGGGCGGGTTGACCACGCAGATCGGCACGCCGCCCAACATCCTGGTCACAAGCGCCCTGCGCGATGCCGGTCTCCAATCCTATTCCTTTTTTGATTTCACACCCATCGGTCTGGTGATCATGTTCGGCGGTATTGCCGTTATGGTTTTTATCGGCCGATACCTGCTGCCGCAGCGCGATGTCGCCAAAGAATCCTCCCGGGCCAAAGGCGTTGACTGGTCGTCCGAAAACGACGCTGGCGAGCAGCTGTTTAAAGTCCGTATACCGCCAGATTCGAGTCTGATCAACAAGAGCCTGGCAGACAGCCGCATGGGATCGATCCTGGGCTGGAACGTGATCGGTATTACCCGCAAAGAGCACACCATCCTGGCGCCGGGGCCTTCCGACAGATTACAGGCCGATGACCTGTTGACCGTCGAAGGCCGCATCGAAAATTTAAATGATATGCAAAACTGGCAGCAGCTGATTGTGGAAGACCAGGAAATCGATATCACCGAGCCCTACTCGGATGAGATCAAAATCGGTGAAGTGCGCCTGCCGCCGGCTTCCCAGCATATTGGTAAAACGCTCAATATGCTGGGATTTCGCGAACAGTTTGGCGCCAATGTACTGGCGATTTACCGCAACGGCAGCACCAAACGGACTCATCTGTCGGATGAACCTTTGCAGCCCCATGATCGCTTGCTGCTCGCCGGTCATCAGGAGCATTTGGAGGCCATCGGGGAACAATCAGGATTCGATCAATTTCGTTTTGTGCCCCGCCGGGAACTGATCGATGTGTATCATCTGCATGAACGCCTGATGGTCATGCGGGTAGCGCCGGACTCGCCGCTGGCCGGAAAATCCCTCAAGCAAAGCCGTCTGGGCGATGCCCTTGGCAGCCGGGTGCTGGGAATCATGCGGGGAGAAGAGCCCATCGTCATGCCCGAGCCGCATGAAATCCTGCAAGCCGGCGATCGGCTGGCGGTTGAAGGTCGCCTGCGGGATTTTCAAGAATTGGGCGAGCTTGAAAAGCTGCAAATTGAACGGCGCGCCCGCCCGGATATCCAGTCACTGGTCACCGAAAATGTGGGCGTGGTGGAGGCCATCCTATCCCCTCAGACCACCCTGGTGGGAAAAACGTTGCGCCAGCTGAATTTCCGTGAAAAATACGGATTAAACGTTCTGGCCATCTGGCGCGGCGGCAAAGCCTATCGGTCCGACCTGCGCGACATGGATCTGCGCTTCGGTGATGCCATTCTATTGCTGGGGCCGCGGGGCAAGCTCCAGCTGCTGGGCCGCGAGCCGGATTTTGTTGTCCTGACGGAAATGGCACAGCACGAGGTGCGCCTGGAAAAGATGAACATCTCTCTTTTGATTATGGCGGCGGTGCTTTTTCCGGTCGTCATGGGATGGGTACCCATTTACATTGCCGCGGTGGTGGGCGCAGCGTTAATGGTGCTTTGCGGCTGCCTGACCATGGAAGAGGCCTACCGGCAAATTGAATGGAAGGCCGTTTTTTTAATTGCCGGCATGCTGCCGCTGGGAACGGCCCTGGACCAAACCGGCGCCGCCCGAATGATCGCCGAAGCGGTGGTGGAGGTGGTCGGTCCTTTCGGACCCACAGCGGTGATGTTTGGCCTGGTGAGCCTGACATTTCTGGCCACCTGCTTTGTG
>JASFGN010000316.1:0-4761 GCA_050123735.1 Desulfobacterales bacterium
CAATTGAGACATTCCTGGCACATGTAGATGTGGTGCTTGCTGCACTCGTAGCGGGTTTCACGCTCTGGATGATTCGCACAATATCCCAATGTTTGTACCTATTTTTCTCTAATCTTTGTGCGGCCACGGCTCTCCCTTGCGCTTCTCGGCAAAATAGCAGAATCGATTCCACTCAAGCTCTTTGCCGGAGATCGGGCAGCGCAGTTTAACCTTGTGATCACTGACACCCACAACCTCCCAATCGCCTTTGCGGGGACCGCCATCAATATAAATTTTTTGACCAACCACAAAAGGGTAGGGCTTAAAATAAAGAACCGTATCGGTGCTCATCGACCATTTCCTCCAAAATTAGCTTGTCTACGCACAGCAAAGCGTGGCGGTCCAAATGCTGCGATACGCGGGAGTGGCCTGCAATCCTGACATCTTGTCAGGGGCCTTTGGGCCGCACGGACGCAAGCAGATAGATCAAAATATGTCCGCAAATGGTAAGTTTCAACCATATTATCATTCTCGCCGACAATCGAACTGATGTTTTTATTACCAAGGCCTTTTGACATTGCGGGAATAATTGGCTTATAGTCACCTTTTTAGCGATATTCGATTTGGGATCAATTCTTATCAAAGGGGGTGGGCAATGCCTTACGGCTATACTGGAAAAATCCTGCGTGTTGATTTGACCACTCAGACGCTCGCAGTTGATGAACATGATGAGACCTTTTACCGATCTTACCTGGGCGGGCGGGGCATCGGATACCATTATCTGATGCAGGCGGTGCCGGCTGCCAGCGACCCTTTTTCAGCCGAAAACATTCTGGTTCTGGCCACCGGTGTAATGACCGGCGCGCCATTGCCGGCTGCCTGCCGTTTTGCAGCAGTGGGAAAGTCACCGCTGACCGGAACAGCCGCTGAATCTGAAGCGGCCGGGTTCTTTGGCCCTGAGCTGAAGATGGCCGGCTTTGATGCTCTCGTGTTCAGCGGTCGGGCGGAAACGCCGGTCTATTTGTGGGTCACCGAGGGAAAAGCGGAATTAAAAGACGCCGCTGCCATTGCCGGCCTGGAGACAAAGGACGTCGAAGATGCCATCCGCAATGAATTGGGCAGCGCAAAAATTCGAGTGGCCCAGACCGGGCCGGCCGGCATGAACCGGGTGCGCTTTGCCAATATCACCAATAACCTGGGGCATTTCAATGGGCGCGGTGGATTCGGGGCGTTGATGGGCTCCAAAAACCTGCGCGCCGTTGCAGCCCTGGGCTCTGCAAAACTGCCATACCATGCAGCGGACGTTTTGCGGGATACGGCGCAGCATTTTGCCCGAACCTTTAAGGATAATCCGATTGGCGAACAGCTGTTTGTTTACGGCACGACAGCCTTTCCAGAAATCTTATCGGCTGCCGGAGCGCTGCCGGTCAACAATTTTCGGAGGAGTGGCTTTGCCGAGGCTGCCGCCATCGGCGGGGATGCTTACAATGAGGTGCTTTTGCAGAAAAGAAAAGGCTGTTACGCGTGCCCGATCCGCTGCAAAAGGAAGATTGCACTGGATGATCCCCGATACGGGCTGGATTCACGCTACGGTGGTCCTGAGTATGAAACCATCGCGGCGCTGGGCAGCAATCTCAATATCGCCAACTTGAAAGCCGTCGCCAAAGGCAATGAAATCTGCAATCGCTATTGTATGGATACGATCTCGGCCGGCATGACGATCGCGTTTGCCTGCGAATGCTTTGAGGCGGGCATCATCACCACCGCAGATACGGACGGACTGGAGCTGCGTTTCGGAGATGCCGATTTAATGATCCAGTTGCTGGAGCTGATTGCCCGGCGTGAAGGCTTTGGTGATGTTCTGGCAGAAGGCTCCGCCCGGCTGGCGGAAAAATGGGGCCTTCAAGATAGTCCTGCTCATCTGGCCGTCAAGGGACAGGAGATTTCCCTGCACGATCCGCGGATAAAAGTGGGAGTGGGCATCGGTTTTGCGGTCAGCCCCTATGGCGCCGATCATATGACCGCTGCCCATGATACAGCTTTCGTCAATGCGGAATCATTTCCGGTAAAGTCTGTGCGGCCGCTGGGCATCTACAATGCGATCTCGGCTACGGATATCAGTGCCGAAAAAGTGCGCCATTACAAGATCCTTGAAAATTTTTGGCGCACGCTGGACGCTCTGGGCTTGTGCGTTTTCGGTTATGCCCCCCGCGGCGTGATGCCGATTAATACCATGGTCGATTGCGTCAATGCGGTCACCGGCTGGGATGCAAGCCTGTTTGAACTGATGCAAGCCGGTGAGCGCGGAACGCTCATTGCCCGGGCATTTAACAGCCGCGAAGGATTTTGCCTTAAAAACGATCGACTCCCCAAACGCCTGTTTGAACCCAAACCGGATGGTCCCGATGCCGGCCGGGTAATTTTTAAGGAATCGGATTTCAATCGGGCTGTTGAGCTGTATTATGACATGATCGGCTGCGACCCGGAGACCGGTCGACCGAAGCGCGGCAAATTGCTCGCACTGGGCCTGGATTGGATTGAGGATCTGTTGTAACAGTAAGATCAACATCCGCTTATGGCCTTCATGCATGTATTTATGATCGCTTTTGACGCCGATCTGGATCAACAGCGCAAGGTCCCGTCTGCCCTTTTGTTCACATTCCTGCCGCAGTTCTATGTATTGATTTTTCCTATGGATAATTTACCATTTATCCTTATTATATATTTGAAAATAAAGCCTTACGCGGCTAACATTCAAAAGCGACAGGAGCATTGTCAATCTGAATGATCGCCCGTAAAAATGGAGCCATCTCATTTGCCGGCCTATGCCAGAGGAGACCGATGTTTTTCAGAAAGAAAAAAACCCTCATGAGCCTCGCGCGCACCTGCGGTTGAGCGGCCAAAATCGGTCCGACGGATCTGTCGGAAGCGCTCAAGGGGCTGAATGCCTCAAATGACCCCAATCTGCTGGTTGGTTTTGATACCAGCGATGATGCCGCCGTGTATCGGGTTTCGCCCGAGATCGCCTTGATCAGCACAGTCGACTACATCACCCCACCGGTGGATGATCCCTACTGGTTTGGCCAGATCGCAGCGGCCAACTCATTGTCTGATATTTACGCAATGGGCGGTCAGCCGCTTACAGCCTTGAATTTGGTGATGTTTCCCTCCAAAAAGCTGGATATGATATTTTTAAAAGAAATTTTGCGCGGCGGTAATGACAAAGTACTGGAGGCAGGTGCATCAATGGCCGGCGGGCATTCAGTCGATGATAACGAGCCCAAATATGGCCTGGCCGTTACCGGTAAAGTTCATCCGGATCACGTTCTGACCAATTGCGGCGCTCAGGTGGGGGATGCCCTGATTCTGACCAAACCCCTGGGTACAGGGGTGCTGTTTAACGCCAACCGTTCGGGTAAACTTCCTTACGCTGAACTGGAATCCATTTTGCCCCAGATAGCGGCCCTTAACCGCAACACCATCGAAGTGGCCCTTAAATTTGATGTGCATGCCTGCACCGATGTGACCGGATACGGTATTCTGGGCCACACACTTGAACTGGCGCGGGGCAATGCTGTTCAGATCGAACTGATTTATGAAAACCTGCCTTTTTATCCCAATGCGTTGCGGATGTATGAGAAGGGAGAAACCACCGGCAGCAACAAGGCCAATCGCAAGATGGCGGAAGGCGCCTGGGAGTCAGGCACTCAGCCTTCGGCTGCGGAACAGGAGCTGCTGTTTGATCCGCAGACCTCCGGCGGCCTCTTGCTGGTTATACCGGCTGCCCAGGCCGATGACCTGATTGCCAGCCTGAAGATCGGGGGTATCGAAACGGCCGTCCGGGTAGGTGAGGTTGTCGCCGCCGATCAACCTTTCGTCCGTGTTGTTTAATTCAGAAACGGCGCAAGGCATACAGCTTACAGCACACGAACACCCAGAAGTCGCTTATATCATCACCATGGCGCACCGCATCTCAGATTTTATATTTCTTTGCTGCATAAAAGGCGGGCAGAAAAAAATAAGATGGTGTACAATATGCCATCATAATATCAGAAATGAAAGATAGAGTTGAACCGGTGTTTAAGCCGCTGGATCTTGTTCGAGAGCAAGGCGGGAGGAGGCGAAGTAGCGGAGCGTACCTTTCGTACGTGAGCACGTTTCGGCGACGAGCAACACAGCTCTCGGGCAAGAGACAGGGGGTTAAACACCGGTTCTAGTCGAATTCATAGATCTCGTAGCGGGTCTCCTCCCCCAGGAGTTGATCGATTTTAGTCTGGATCTTTGCCCGTTCTTCGCTGTTCATCCATTGGCGCCAGTAGTCGATGGATTGCCATTTGGATACAACCAGGCTTTCGTGAGGTTGATCCACGCGTTGCAGGGTTTCTCCGGCGATATAACCGGGTTGGCCCGTGGTCATGGACCGTAATTGATTGATCAGGGCCCGCAGGTCTTCCATTTTTTCGGGCGGCACCTTCCGTTTAATGTGAACCTTGATCATCTTGCTGGCTCCTTATCAGGGTTTTGCAGTTCTTCGTATAAACCGCATAAAACAATTTCTTGTCGGTTTCAAGGGTAATCGTGCTTTTGAAAGCTTGCTTATCATTGACTTTTCAATTCATGGGGCATAATTTTAAACTTTAGACCATGTGTTGAAGCAGGACTTGAGTAATGAGCGAAGGTGTCATATTTGACATAAAAAAATATGCCATTCACGACGGGCCGGGCATTCGCACGACGGTATTCTTTAAAGGTTGCCCGCTGGCGTGCCGCTGGTGTCACAAT
>JASFGN010000317.1:0-4722 GCA_050123735.1 Desulfobacterales bacterium
AAAACGTTCCGATTGCGGGACGTTTTTTTGCTACAACACTTATGCCGACATCCTTTTTTCAGAACATGAATACGCCAAGCAGTATAATTGAAATAATAGATATTTTACCTTTGTGTGCCTAAAGGAGAACAGATAATGTCGAAGATGTGTGAAATTTGCGGTAAGAAACCAATGGTGGGAAGTAATGTCAGCCATGCCCATAATGTAACCAAACGACGCTTCAATCCCAACCTGCAAAGAGTGCGCACCGTGTCCGGCGGACGGGAGAAGAAAATGATGGTCTGCACCAGTTGCATCAAATCCGGAAATGTTGTCAAAGCACCTTAGCCGACCCGCTTTACCTCCTGCACGTGTCTGACCTTTTTGATAGCGGCCAGAATCTTATCCAAATGGGTGGTGTCCTCAACCCCGATCGTAAAGAAACTATCAACCATTTTATTTTCCCGAGTTTCGGTCCTGGCATTCAGGATATTGGCGCCCAGTTTGCTGATATTGCCGACCAGATCGGCCAGCAGGCCCATCCGGTCCTGCGATATAATTCTGATTTTGACCGGATAGGTGTCGTTGGCATTCTGGTTCCAGGAAACTTCGATCTGGCGTTCGGGATTCATTCTTAAAGCGTTGACACAATTGGTGCGGTGGACGGTTACGCCATACCCCTGGGTGATGTAGCCCAGAATGGGATCCCCGGGCACCGGCTGACAGCATTTACCAAATTTAATCAGAATATCATCCACACCGTTTACCAGTATCCCGGTCTTGGGCTTTTTCTTTCTGACCCGCCCGATTAATTTGTTAAAAATCGATTCGTCTGCTTCCGCTTCTTCACTCTTGGGCTCAAACTTTCGCAATACCTGCAAGGGCGTGATCTTACCGTATCCCACGTTGGCAATCAGGTCATCAACGGTCTTAAAACCAAACTGTTCGACAACCGCCATCATCTTTTCCGATTTAACCAGGTTGTTAAAACTCAATCGCTCCTTGCGAAACGCTTTTTCGCACATTTCACGACCCAGGCTGAGACTGCGCTGGGTTTCCTGAACTTTAATCCAGTGTCTGATCTTTGATCGGGCCTTGACCGTTTTGACAAAGTTGAGCCAGTCTTTGCTCGGGTGATGATTTTTGGAGGTAACGATTTCAACGATATCGCCGGTCTCCAGTTCGTGCGGCAGCGGCACCATGCGCCCGTTCACCTTTGCGCCGGTGCACTGGTTACCCACTTCAGTGTGGATCATATAGGCAAAATCAACCGGCGTGGCGCCGCGCGGCAGGGTTTTGACTTCACCGCGCGGTGTAAAAACATACACCTCATCGGGGAAAAGATCGATGCGAACATTTTCCAGAAATTCCCCCGGATCCAGGAAATTTTCCTGGTTTTCGATCAGATCCTGTATCCAGGCGAACTTGCGGCTGATATTTTCATCGAGGCGCTTGCCTTCTTTGTACCCCCAATGGGCGGCTATGCCTGATTCAGCCACCCGGTCCATTTCCCGTGTGCGGATCTGGATCTCAATTCGTTCGCCAACCGGACCAATAACAGTGGTATGCAATGACTGGTACATGTTGGTCTTTGGGCGCCCGATGTAATCCTTAAATTTGTGATCGATCGGCTTCCACATGGAATGGATAAGGCCCAGCGCCTCGTAACAGTGGGGCACGCTGTCTAGAATAATCCGGAATGCAATAATGTCATAGATTTCCTCAAAAGGCAGGTTCTGGGCGACCATCTTATTGTGGATGCTGTAATTATTTTTAACCCGCCCCAGCACCTCGCATTTCAGATTGGCGGCATCCATGGCTTCTTTTAGGTCGCTTTTGACTTTTTCAATGTATTTTTCACGATCGGTCCTGGATTTGCTCAGGAGATTGTCGATGCGGCTGTACTCCTCCGGGTGGGTGTATTTGAAAGAGGTTTCTTCCAATTCATTTTTGATGCTATAAATTCCCAGCCGTGAGGCAATGGGAGCATATATATCGATCGTCTCCTGGGCGATTTCCCTTCTTTTTTCAGGACTGTGATATTGGAGGGTCCGCATGTTGTGCAGCCGATCGGCCAGTTTTATGAGGATAACCCGGATATCATCGGCCATGGCCAAAAACATTTTGCGAATGCTTTCGGCCTGACGGGCCTGCGAGGTTCCAAAGGATAGACTGCTGAGCTTGGAAACGCCCAGGACGATATGCAAGACTTCCGGACCGAAAATATCTTTAATTTCTTTCGGGCTGGCGGCTGTGTCTTCAATCACGTCATGCAGAATACCGGCGGCCACACTTTCCGGATCTAATTTCATATCCGCAAGGATGCCGGCCACTTCAAGGGGATGGGACAAATATGGCTCACCGGAAAGTCGCACCTGCCCTTCATGAACCCGGGCTGAATAAATGTAGGCACGTTCAATGATCCCGATATCGGCATCCGGCGCATAGTCGGAAACCTTTTCGACAATATCATTTATCCGAATCAAACCGTTTTACTCGCTTCTGGCAACCGGCCACCGGCTCTGGCTACCCGGCTGCTGGCTTCTGCACGCAGCCAGCAGCAGGAAGCAAGGTGCCAGCAACCAGATTAGTAAGCTTTTGCGAAAACAACCCGGCTCTCACTTTTTTCACCGCAGCAAATGCAGCGGCCCTTGCCCGCCTCGCTATCAAAGGGAATGCATCGGATGCTTACCGCCAGATCCTCTTTAATTTTTGATTCACATTCGGTAGCGCCGCACCAGCCGGATATGGCAAATCCGCCATGGATCTCAGGTTTTTCCACGTTTTGAGGGGTAAAAAAATCATAAAACGTCCTCTTATCGTCGATCTCGATGGTATGGGCTTCGCGAAAAGCCAGGGCCCGTTGAAATAGATTTTGCTGGATCCCGTCCAGCGTTGCGGTCATCTCGGCCACAAATTGATCGCGTTTAACGCTGATTTTTTCATTCGGCGTCTGGTCCCGTCGTCCTAAAAACACCGAATTTTCGGAGATATCCCGCGGTCCGATTTCCACTCGCAACGGAATTCCTTTCTTGATCCAATCCCAGCCGCGAGCGCCGCCGATTTCACGATCATCGACCTCGACCACTATTTTGCGATGGTGATACGCTTTTGCGGATAATTCCTGTGCCAGCTTTTCGGTGTAATCCATTACGGTTTGGCGATCTTCGGATTTGCGGATAATAGGCAGCAGCACAACATGGGCCGAGGCCACCTTGGGCGGTAAAATAAGGCCGTCGTCATCACTGTGAATCATGATGAGTCCGCCAATCATTCGGGTTGACGACCCCCATGAGGTCGTCCAGGCATATTCTTCAGTTTCGCTGGCTGTTTGAAATTTAATCTCAAAGCCACGGGCAAAATTCTGGCCTAAAAAATGGGAGGTCCCGGACTGCAGGGCCTTTCGGTCCTGCATCATGGCCTCAATTGCCAGGGTATCCACGGCCCCCGGAAACCGTTCGGCCGGAGATTTTCGGCCCCGCAGAACCGGCATTGCCAGGTAATCCTCGACACAGGTGGTATACACATCCAGCATCATGTTTGTGCGCTCAATGGCCTCTTCCGCAGTGGCATGCGCGGTGTGCCCTTCCTGCCACAAAAATTCACTCGTTCTTAAAAATATGCGGGTGCGCATTTCCCAGCGAACCACATTGGCCCACTGGTTGATAAGGATCGGCAAATCGCGATAGCTGCTGATCCAGCGGGAAAATGAATCACCGATAATGGTCTCGGAAGTCGGGCGCACCACCAGTGGTTCCGCCAGTTTGCCGGCAGGCTCAAGGCCGCCGGTAACGCCCTTTTCCAATCGATGATGGGTCACCACCGCACATTCTTTGGCAAACCCCTCAACGTGTTCAGCCTCTTTCTCAAGAAAACTCAACGGGATAAAGAGTGGAAAATAGGCGTTTTTTACACCGGTATCTTTAAATAGACTGTCCATTGCCTGGACAATATTTTCCCAAAGGGCGTAGCCCCAGGGTTTAATGACCATACAGCCCCTGACCGTTGACCGCTCCGCCAGGTCTGAGGCTTTGATGACCTGCTGATACCATTCCGGGTAATCTTCGCTGCGCGTCGGTGAAATCGCACTCTTGACTTGCTTTGCCATATTTTGCCTTTCTCAGATCACATCCTGTGATTAAATTTTGGACGCTTTACTTTCCAGATCACTTACATATTGCCGCACTTCAGCAAGCAGAACATCCACCAGTTTTTCCTGCGCAAATTTTTTAACCACCCGGCCTTTTCGAAACAACACACCGGTACCATCCCCGCCGGCAATGCCGATGTCCACCTCTTTGGCTTCTCCGGGGCCATTGACCACACAGCCCATTATAGCGATCTTTACCGGTTCGGCTGTGGTCACCAGTGCTTTTTCAACCTGCTCAACGATATCAAACAGAGCAATGTTACAACGCCCGCAGGTGGGGCAGGCGATGATTTCCGGACCCCGGTGTCGAATATCAAGCGCTCTCAGGATCTCATACCCGACCCGCACTTCTTCGACCGGGTCGCGGGTTAAAGAAACACGGATGGTGTCGCCAATACCTTCAGCCAGCAGCATTCCGATCCCCAGCGCCGACTTAACGATACCGGGATAAAGGGCGCCGGCTTCAGTGACGCCGACATGCAGCGGCAGGTCCGTTTTGGCAGATAGAAGCCGATAGGCTTCTAGCGTGCGATGCACATCGGAAGCTTTGAGCGAAATTTTTATCCGGTCAAAGTCCAGCGATTTAAGTAGCT
>JASFGN010000318.1:0-4722 GCA_050123735.1 Desulfobacterales bacterium
CAATCGGTTGTATAAGACATTGGGCTTTGTCGAAATAGAACCTTATAGGCACAATCCGCTTGAAGGGGCAATATATTTGGAACTAAATCTAACAAGATTATAACATGCGCCTGCACTAGCATCGCTCGTTCCTCGCGTTCTGTGAGGCGCGGCGTTATTCGCAAGATGTGTTGCTATCTGCTATTGATCAGTACTTTTGAAATCTTCAATTACATTTGATCTTCAAATGATATTTGTAATTGTATCAAACTACAGATCATGGCAAGATATATCAGGTTTTCAAAAAAAGCTAAATTTTTATATTTTCATCTACTTGTTTGTATTTTCAGTATGTTGAAAATACTGCAATAAAACATCAATAACCATTCACGAATTTTATCAGGCGGGTAATAATGAAAAGCCGATTCATTTACATCATTCTATCCATCATGTTAGCGATATTAATCAGTCCATATATTAGAGACATCGGAAAAGCTGGTCACATTTTTACAACCTTGCTTGCAGCTATGATTCCTTTAACCAGCTTCTATGCTTTAATTGCAGATAGGAATCGAGCAATTATCATTCTTTTTCTTGCTGCACCTTTTGTGGTACTTGACGGCATGAGCATGTTTTTCGCACATCGCTATTTGATGATTGCCGCAATTAGTTTTGGAACAATTTTATATTTTTATATCATAGTCTTATTAGTGAAAAATCTTTTATCCTACCGCGTGGTAACAGCTAACTTGATATATTGCGCTATTTCAACTTATTTAATGATTGGGGTCATGTGGTCTGGTATCTATATAATTCTGGAGGGCATTTATCCCGATTCGTTTTCAGGAATTTCCGAAGCTGGAGATTTACTTTATTTCAGTTTCGTCATCCTTACCACAGTTGGATTTGGTGACATTACGCCCCAATCAATAATTAGCAAAAGGCTCGTGGTATTTGAGGCAGCCACGGGCTGCATTTATTTGGCGGTTATTATTGCAATGATCGTTGGGCGATATATGTCAATGCAGGAAAAACATGAAATTAAAAGCGAAATGAATTTAAAAAATAAGACTTAATTTTGGGGGTCCTTATAATAAAAGGCGACCTAACTTTATCTCTTTTAGATCATAGCAATGATTTTTTGCTGAAAAGTGAACTTATAACAAGTTCGTCTCAAGTACTTATATCTGCTATGTATCTGAAAAAAATCGAGACTCTCAGAATTGCAGATACTGTAAACTGATCACATGTGAACCATCTATTGGGTTCCTGCCGTTATGTGGCAATAAAATCTGCCTTTCAAAAGTTGTGCTCACTCCAACGTACTACTACCCAGCTGTTTCTATTGATCATTGGGATATCGTTTTCATATCTCAAATGCAAAATTCTACCGTCTAAGGTACTTTTCGAAGGTGTATATTAGTCATACGAAACCCACACTTTGGCTGAAGTTTTTAAATCGGCTATCTACCTGCAGCATCCATTCGTAGAATATAGCGTAGTAGAATCTCATTTTATTTCCGCAAATCTAAGCCAGAATCATAAGAGGTTCTGAGGTTGGCTGATAACCTGCTGGCTCTTGAGGTGATCAAAGGACGGGGAGTTCTATTTCAGCCAATTAGCTACTTTTAAATTCGGCACGCGGTTGAATTCTTTTTCGTTGTTGGTAACGAGAGTACACGGCACCGCAAGCGCATGAGCGGCAATTAGCGTATCAAGGGAACCAATGGGAGTACCCTTTTTCTCCAAATGGGCTCTAAGGTCACCATAATACTGGGCCGCCTGGTCATCATAGGGTAGTATCTCCAGGGGCGCTATAAACTGTGTCAATGCAATTTGATTTTGTTCCGGCCTTGAGCTCTTTGAAACACCATAAAGTAGCTCACCCAGCGTAATGGACGAAATGCCGATTTGAGATATCTTGGTCCGCAGAAAGCGTTCTAATACTGCTTGTGGTTTACGCTTGATGATATAAATGCAAATATTCGTGTCCAGCATGTAATTCATTAAAGGCTTTCCCGGGGTTCCTGACTGGGTTGGTCTCTTGTATCCATGAAATCATCGCTAAATTGCTCAAGGCTATTGACCAACGAGGACCAGGGATCATCTTTAGGCAAAAGGACAACCATCTTGCCAATTTTTTTTATAAAAACATCCTTTCCGGAAAACCGGAACTCTTTGGGCAGCCTTACCGCCTGGCTTCGGCCGTTAATGAATATTTTCGCAGTTTGCATGATGCACCTCCCGAACTTATTTAATATATATCAAGATATATACCAACTATCAGCGCATGTCAAGAGCTTCGAGCGAATTTAGAAATTGAATATTTCAAAAGATCTTGACTGCCTTTTGATGATTACATATGCCCCAGCATCTATACTAAGATAAGGATCCTAAGGTCAGATTTATCGGCAGTTCTGAGTTCGCTTGAAAGGATTAACCGTCCTTTTCAGATGTCTCGCCTGAAACCTGGAATTTACGCATGAACTTCCGATCGATAGTGTCTTTAAGCAAAAATATCAACCGGCCTTTCCAGACCCAGTTTCCGCGGTAAAAAATTCCGGTTTTGTTGCCCAGATTATAAATCAAAAGATAGGAATCCTGCGGCTCAAAGGCTTCCAGATCTCTACCTTCACATGCGGCCAGCAAATTCGCATACAGCACCGGATTTTGCCGTACGGCGTATACCCCCACCTTATCCAGCGGTTGTGGCTCAAAACTGATGCAATCGCCGCCCCCGAATATGTCCGGATAGGCCACACTTTGCAGAAAAGAATTGACCAGCAGGCCGCCATCGCTTCCGGTCGGCAATCCGGATTCCCTGAAAAGATGTGAGGGTTCGATTCCCCATGCCAGAAGTGCCAGATCAAAGTTTACTTCGCGCTGGTCTTCCAGGATGGCAACACCATCCTTGAGGCGATTGACATTGAGGCCTTCAATGATATCGATATTGCGTGCTGCCAAGGATTGTCTGGCATAGCGCTGGGCTTTGACCGGCATGGAGGCTAAAAAGTTGCGGCCGCCGCAGACGGTTATGGCAGCCGCTGTCCCGGCTTGCTGTATCAGTCGCCAGAGATTGCCGGTCAGCTCCAGAGCGGCGGCACCGCCGCCCACCACAATCAGCTTTGGGGTGCGACTGCCCATACCGGCCAGAACAATCTGCCGCACTTTGATCAGGTTTTCGATCGGCTTGACGGTAAAGATGTTATTTCCGGAAACCCGATCTTCATCTGTGGGCACGCCGCTGCCGGTGTTGCAGGAGACCACATCATAGTGGACATCATGGCCGGACTTAAGCCTCAAAAGCTTTCGGTCCGCGTCGATGCGAACAACGGTATCCTGAACAAACACTGCGCCGCGATCTTCGACCATCTGTTTAACGTGAAAGCGCACCTCCTGCGGGCGGTACGTGCCGCCCAGCAGCCCGGGCCCCATCCCGGAATAATAATGATAGGCGGACGGGCCGATTAGCGTCACCTGATGACCGCGATCGATATAATTCCGCAGATTCAGCATGACGGTCATATGCGCATGGCCGCCGCCGACCAGCACCAGATGTTTTCCCATGGTTTCTCCTGCAAAGCGTTGGAACGGTCAACCTAATCCAGGCGCTTCCGAAAGCGATTCACCGCTGCCGGAAAGACCAGCAAACCTAAAATCGCCAGGCCTAAAAACTGGGGCCACAGGGTGTCAAGCCCGGTTCCCTTCAGAAAAATCCCCCGCACAATCACCAAAAAATACTGCAACGGATTTAAATATGTGAACCATTGCACCAGCGTCGGCATATTGGCAATCGGAAACACAAAACCGCTTAACATAAAAAAGGGCAGAATGAAAAAGAAATTTGTCATCATGGCCTGTTGCTGCGTTTTAGAGACCGTTGAGATGAACAGACCGATACCCAGCGTGCTGATCAGAAAGATAAATGTGGCAGCCAGCAACAAAAAGGCACTGCCGACCATCGGGATTTTGAACCATAAAATGGCAAAGACGATCACCAGCACCATTTGCCCCTGGGAGATTATGATAAAGGGTATGGTTTTACCCAGGATTAGCTCAAAAGGTCTTAAGGGCGTCACAATCAGCTGCTCCATGGTCCCGGACTCTTTTTCGCGTACAATCGCCATGGAAGTAAACAGCAAAGAGAGCAACATGACCAGAAATGCGACGATACCCGGCACATAAAAATACTGGCTGTCCAGATTCGGATTGTACCAGGTGCGGATGCGACCGTCGATTTCTCCGTAATCGATTCGCTTGCGATAGAGTTCCCGCAAAAGCCCGGCATTGAACTGTTCCAGCAATACCATCGTATAGGAAATCCTGATCGAAGCCATGTTGCTCATGCTGCCATCGGCCAGAATCTGGATTTCAGCCGTCTCTCTTTTGTGAATTTTCGGACTGATATCCGGCGGAATGATGACACCCAGGTCGATCTTGCGTTCGAGCAACAGGCGGTCGAGATCTGCGGAACGATTCAGATAATGGATCAGGCGAAAAGTCCGGTTGGCATCGAAGGCATCGATCAGCCGGCGGCTTTCCTGCGTGCGGGATTGATCGAGGACCCCCACCCGGATGTCTCTGACATCGGTGGTCACCACGTAGCCGAAAACAATCAGCTGCACCAAAGGGGCGATGACCAGCAGCGGCCTGTTTTTCCTGTCCCGGAAGAGCTGAATGAACTCTTTTCTGACCAGTTCACGGATTCTCAGTCGGCTCATATCATAAACCCTCCTTTTTTAG
>JASFGN010000319.1:0-4707 GCA_050123735.1 Desulfobacterales bacterium
GGTGAGCCCAATACATTTGGCGGTTATCTGGTATTTATGGGTGCCATTGCAGGGGGTTTGTTTGTAAGAACCGAAAATGCAAAATTAAAATCTTTTCTGCCGATTCTCATATTCTTTATCATTATACCGCTGCTATTTACGAAGTCGCGATCATCTTATTTAGCACTGATCCCTACATTATTTGTTGTAGCCCTTATGTTTAGGCAACGAATTATTATCACGGGTTTAATGGCTGCTGTGCTATTATTAAGCCCGATTTTTCTGCCGTCCTCGGTTAAGGACAGAATTCTGTATACATTTAAGCAAGAAAAATCATCCGGCCAGGTTCAGATTGGCGAAATACGCCTGGACACGTCGACTTCAGCGCGAATAATCAGTTTGAAGACATTACTGCAGGATTATCCAAAACATCCGTTGCTGGGCTATGGGATTACCGGACATCAGTTCATTGATGCGCAGTACCCGAAAGTGCTCATAGAAACAGGTATCATAGGGCTTATCGCTTTTTTGTATCTTCTTTATTCGATCTTAAAAATGGCGCTTGCTCACATGAAGGCAGTAAAAACACACCTCTTCAAAGGACTCACCATTGGCTTTTTCGCCGGATATATCGGTCTTTTGTTTCATGCTATTGGGGCCAACACCTTTATCATCGTTCGCATCATGGAGCCCTTCTGGTTTTTTGCCGGGATCATCGCTGTTCTACCTGAACTGGAACGTCAAAGCGAAATGCAACCCGAGGAATCCTCCCGCCGAACCCGCAAATTTGCCGATGCAACTCCCTTACCTTCGTAAATCTTGCCCGTTTTCTTTAATAAAAATTCAAAATCTGATAAAAACGGAGAAATCGTAATGTAAATTAATTGGGCAGGAGCCGGAAAATTTGTTTATGCACAGGAGGAGAAAGATTTTGAGAAGGAAAGAAAAGGAAATAACGGATCAAAGCGAAATTGATGCCATTGTTCGCAGCTCCCAGGTCTGCCGGCTGGGGTTGGTGGATGAAGGTGTTGCCTACATCGTTCCACTGTGTTTCGGGTACAAAGACAATTCCCTGTTTTTTCATTCTGCCACGGAAGGGCGCAAAATTGAAATCTTAAAGCGCAATAATCGGGTGTGTTTTGAATTCGACGGCGGTGTCTGCGTCACCACCGGTAAGACTGCCTGCGCCTGGGGAATGCAATACCGCAGCGTCATCGGCTATGGAACGGCCGGCTTCATCGAGGAGCCGGCTGAAAAACGCCGGGCGCTTGATATCATCATGGGACAATATGCGGATGGCGTGTTTGAATATTCCGATAAGGCCCTGGCTAAGACACTTATCATAAAAGTCGACATCAGCCACATGACCGGCAAGAAATCTGAATAGCCTTACTAAAAGGTAGTTGAGGTTATGAATTTAAATTAGCCGCAGACGCACGCAGACCCGCGCGGACTTTATTTTTTTGTCCGGTCGACCTGACCGGACAAAATCCGTCAATCGCTTTGCGATAAAAAATCCAGTTCATAAATTGGCTATCAACTTGTGAATATCGTAATTTTCAAATTGGAAAAATAAAACTGTTTGCCCGAAGGGCATGCAGTTTTTCCTTGCTCAAGTCGAGCAAGGAAAAGATACTGTCTGCGGACGTCTGCGTGTGTCTGCGGTTAATAAAAAATCATTTGTTATAACTGTCAGGAATGATTTTTTAGCCAGCTCGCTGCCAGAAAGAGCCCAGAAATGGTTTTCCCGTCGGCAATTTCACCTGCCACAACCATCTGCAGCGCATCTCTGAGTTTAAGCCGATGAACCTTCAGAATTTCATCTTCGTCCAGGTTCTGTTCGGCTGCTTTCAGGTCTGAAGCCAGAAAGATATGAATGCGTTCATCCGAGCAACCCGGCAAAGGCGTAATGGTTCCCAGCTGGTGCCAGCCGGCAGCCGAATAACCGGTTTCTTCGATCAGCTCCCTTTGGGCGCAATTCAGGGGTGATTCATCGGGGTCCAGCGTGCCGGCCGGAATCTCCCAGATAAACTCGCGGATCGCATGCCGGTACTGCTTGATTAAAATCACATCGGTGGCGTTCAACATCGGAACCATTGCAGCGGCACCCGGATGTTGAATAAAATCCATCTCCGACGTCACTCCGTTGTCCAGAGTGTAGTTTTCCTTTATCAGATTAAACACTCGGCCTTCATGCAGCGTTAAGCTATTATTTATGACTGCAGACATTTTGGGCTCCAATCTCACTGTCCAGCGTTTTACCGGTAAAAAATAAAGTATACCATAAATATTCCTGATAGGTATCCGTAAAAGTACCGGCATGTTGGAGTCCAAATTTTAATGATTGCATTTTTAGGGCAAATCTGTTTGCATGATCGCTCATTACAACACCTTGGCGTGTTCTTGCACTTTGATCAAAAAGAAGATAAGCTATTGTAATATATGCATATAGAAATGGTGTCATTCATACGAGTGTTGAAATTCAGATAAATCGTGAACTGTCTGCTGGAGGGGCCATGCCAAAGAAACCGACGATTAAAACTGCGCTGCCGGGACCGCGTGCTAAAAAATTAATTAAACTGGATAAATCCTATGTTTCTCCATCTTACACCCGCGTTTACCCGCTGGTGGTAGACCAGGCCGAAGGGATGTGGGTCCACGATGTCGATGGAAACACCTTTCTGGATTTTACGGCCGGGATTGCGGTCAACGCCACCGGTCATTGCCATCCGCATGTTGTCAAAGCCATTCAAAAACAGGCAGAGAGACTGCTGCACATGTCCGGGACCGATTTTTACTATACCGCCCAGATTCAGCTGGCCGAGAAAATGGCTTCGATTGCACCCGGCAAGGGCGCCAAACGGGTGTATTTTGGCAACTCGGGAGCCGAAGCTGTTGAGGCGGCTTTTAAACTGGCGCGCTGGCACACCAAACGAGAGCTGAATATCGCCTTTTTCGGCGCTTTTCATGGACGCACCATGGGCGCCCTTTCGCTGACGGCCAGTAAAACCGTTCAAAAAAAGCATTACAACCCATTCGTTCCGGGCATTACCCATATCCCCTATGCTTACTGCTATCGATGTGCTTATAACCTGTGTTATCCCGAATGCGATTTGTTTTGCGTGAAATGGATAGAAGACACATTGTTTCGGACAACTGTGCCGCCGGAAGAAGTAGCGGCCATCTTTATCGAGCCCATTCAGGGGGAAGGCGGCTATATCGTGCCGCCGCCGGGATTCCATAAGGAAATGAATCGAATCGCCAAAAAATACGGTATCCTTTATGTCGCCGATGAAGTCCAATCCGGCATGGGGCGCACCGGCAAAATGTTTGCCATCGAGCACTTCAAGGCCAAGGCGGACATTATGGCCGTGGCCAAGGGTATTGCTTCGGGGATGCCGCTTGGTGCCATGGTGGCATCCGCCAAAATTATGAATTGGGAAGCCGGCTCCCATGCATCCACATTCGGCGGTAATCCGATTTCATGCCAGGCGGCCATGGCAACCATCGAGTTGCTGGAGAAAAGTCTGATGAAAAATGCAACCGTACAGGGCGAGCGTCTCATGAAAGGGTTGCGAGAACTCCAGAAGACCTATGAATGCATGGGCGATGTTCGCGGTAAGGGCCTGATGGTGGGCGTCGAATTCGTCAAGGATCGCGAAACCAAAAAGCCGGCCACCAAATGGCGACCGGCCATCATCCGCAAGGCATTTGAAAAAGGCCTGCTGATTTTGGGCTGCGGCGAAAACAGCATCCGCTTCTGCCCCTCGCTAACCGTGACTGCCAAAGAAATCGATCTGGGTCTGACGATTTTTGAAGAAGCGGTCAGGGAAGTGGCCGGTTAGTCAAAAGCTATCTTTAAAACAGCATCTCACGCCCAATGGCTGCGTTGCGATTCGGTTTGTAATGCTCGAATATCGCGGCAAGATGCCGCTCCCACCAAATATTGGGGAAATGAGCTGGCTTAGTGATAATGATTGTTAATCCCAGTGGGAGTGGCTTTTAGCCAAGATTTTTATGCTCCGCTTTTGTAACGAGACTCAATTTGAAAACAACCGGGGACGAGGACGAGCACGACAAAGGGCTTAGAATTTCGTCCTCGTCGTCGTCCTCGTCCTCGAGAACACCAACCACCCTGAGCGAAGTCCAAGGGCAACCCGTCACTCAGAAGCGAGCAGCAAGAAGCCAGCCGCCAGAAGCATTATGATTTGTTGAATGAACCCGAGGCCAGCCACCGCTCAATTGCCTCAGCTACACCACTGTCATTGTTGGAGGCTACAACCGGGAAGCGGTCGGTTAAATCCGGCGGCGCATTTTGAACCACGAAGCTGCACCCGGCCCAATCCAGCAGATCCAGGTCATTATAGTCGTTGCCGATCGACAGGCTCTGACCGGCTTCCAGGTTAAACATTTCTGCGAGCCAGGCAGCGGCAGAGCTTTTCGATACGGTTGCCGGAAAGACCTCAATCCAGGTGGAACGCCCGTCCAGCGGCGACGTCGTCTGGATGATGCTAAAATCCGGTAACGCCGTTCGCAGTGTCTGGATTAACGGTCGGTTATCGTCGGGTGGAACGACGGCAAGCAATTGGGTCGCCATGTCGAAGCCATCATGTTTATCGCCCAGCGGTTCGGCAAATTGATGATATATCTCAATGCGCCTGTTGAAATCCGCGTTATCTGCTGATGATTCAAAATAGCAAAATGCATGGTTGTCCGGGATCGGGCGGT
>JASFGN010000320.1:0-4701 GCA_050123735.1 Desulfobacterales bacterium
CATCCGGATCGGATTCTTTAACTTTGCGCAACACATCCAGGCCGCTGATGCCTTCCATTTTGATGTCCACCAGCAAAATCTCAAAATGGGTCTCTTTTATTTTCTCAAGGGCTTCTTCCCCGCTGGAGGCGGTCTGAACGGCATGGCCGTCGCGCTCCAGCCATCCCGCCAGAGATTCGCGCATGATCAATTCATCATCGACAATCAGAATTTTGACGTTGCTCACGAGGACCTCCCTGGGTCTCAAGGTTTTCTGAATCCGGCTTTAACGGCAATTTGACATTAAAGCTTGTGCCTTCTCCGGCATCTGATTCCACGTAAATGGAGCCACCATGTTCCTGGATAATGCCATAGGCCACCGAAAGGCCTAATCCCACGCCCTTGCCCTTTTTTTTGGTGGTAAAAAACGGCTCAAACAGTTTTGATAAATCTTTTTCCGGAACGCCGACACCCGTGTCTTTAAAATCGACCAGTATTTTGTCCTCGCGCAACGAGTGCCGGGTTTCAATCAACAATCGCCCGCCCCCTTTTGATTCCATAGCCTCGGCGGCGTTCGACACCAGATTCATGAAAACTTGCTGGAGTTGATCTTCGGAGCCGATCATATCCGGCAGATCGGGCTCGAGATGGGCTTCCACCTTAACGCCGCAGATTTTAAGCAGGTTCGCGTTTAAAAACAGGGTCTGTTCGATCAGACGATTGAGGTTGACGCTTTTGAGCTCCATTTTGGACTGGCGCGCGAAGGCCAGCAGATTGGATACAATCCGGCTGGTGCGCCGCGTTTCGGTTTCCATTAAGGTGAGATACTGGTTGAATTGATCAATTTGGGCCTTGCCAATGGTATCTTCATCGACGATGCGTTTCATTAACATGATCAAATTGAGAATTCCGGCGATGGGGTTGTTGATTTCGTGCACCACCGAAGCAGAAAGCTTGCCCAACGACGCCATCTTGTCCTGGTGGATCAGCTTTTTGTGGGTTTCTTTGAGTTGGCGGGTGCGTTCATCAACCATTTGCTCCAGACGGCGGGTGATCTCCTCCTCTTCTCTTTTCTGCTGCGTGATATCGCGACTGATGTGGACGAATTTGGAGATCTTGCCGTCTTTTTCCCAGATGGGATAGACGCTGACTTCATAATATCGGATTTGACCATCGGGTAAAATGCGTCTGCGAATACGATGAACATGGCCTTTGTTGCGCACCACCGCCTGCAACGGGCAATGTTTTTTATCGTCATTGCAGGGGTAATCTAATTTATACCACACCTGGTGGCATTTTTTTCCGATGACCTCCTCCGGGGTATAGCCCATTTTGTTTAAAAATGAAGCGTTGGCCTCCACGATTTCCATCTGCGGCGTAATCACCAGAATAAAATCCTCAATGCCGTCAAGGATGGTCTGCATTTCCTTGGTGCGCTCACGTAATTTCTGTTCCTCCTGACCAATGGCCTTCCAGAACATGCGAAATACCTGGTAGGCCAGGATTCGAATCCGGGAAGGTCGGGTAAGCAGGATATTATCAAAAACTTCAGAGTCCGGGGTCAGGATGATAATCAGGTGGATACTGTAACGCCGGTCATAAAGCTGCCTGTAGTCGTCAAATGTCAGCAGCCCCAATTGACTGGCGAGTTTCCGCCCGGGACTTTCGGGGTCCGGATCGGCTACCGCCAAAATGGGAGCCACCATCTCGGCCTGTTCATATACGGCGGTTGTTTTTTCCAGGATCTCTTTGCAAAACTCACCGCCTCCGACCAGGCCAATATTGATGATTGAAGGCTCTTTTCGTGTCATCTGAGTAATTCCCGTCAGGTGCATCAAACCTTAAAAAAAACAAACAGGTTGCCACGTCTGGCAGTAAGCCCGGAAGCCTGTTTTCATGTGGGCAAAACGTATCACGCACAACTATCTGTTTCAAGGGCATTTTGAATGCCCAGCTCCCTCAGAGCACTTTTGCATGCGGCTTTTTAGCAGCGGCATTGTCTGTAAATATCGGTTGACAAATTAAATGAAAACAAGTAAATTCGCCTCTTCGCGCTATCTTGGCGTTGAAGTTGACCATGCCCGCAAGGGGCTCAAACGCGAATCCATTTATTTTACTGGCACAAAGCGAAACAAGGCCTAACCTGTCGAATCAATGGGGTTTTAAAGCAGCTTCTATTTGCCCCGCCACAAAGCGGCATCTTGTTGTTGGATTTGAGTTCAAACAAATTGATTGTGAACGCGGTTCACCACTGTTCGCTCATAAAACTAAATTAAATTCTGCGTAAGGAGTAAGACGGCATGACGGATAAAGTCCAAGGATCTGTAATGGTTGTTGGCGGCGGAATTGCCGGGATGCAGGCCTCATTGGATCTGGCCAATTCCGGTTACCTGGTTCATCTGGTTGAGAAATCATCCGCCATCGGTGGGTTGATGTCTCAGCTCGACAAGACCTTTCCCACCAATGACTGTGCGATGTGAATTATTTCACCCAAACTGGTCGAGGTCGGCCGGCATCTGAACATCGAGCTTTTAACCAACACTGAGCTCTTAGACCTTGAAGGCGAGCCCGGTCATTTCAAAGCCCGGGTACGTCAAAATCCCCGCTACATTGATCTTGACAAGTGCACCAGCTGCGGTGAGTGCACCACGGTCTGTCCCGTGGATCTTCCCAGCGAATACGATGAAGGTCTGTGTAACAAGAAAGCCACATTCAAACAATACGCCCAGGCAATTCCCGGCGCGTATGCCATCCAGAAGGCCGATAAGGCCCCCTGTCGGCTGGCCTGTCCGGGCGGACTCAATGTCCAGGGCTACGTGCAGATGGTCAAAGAGGGCAAGTATAAACAAGCCCTGGAGATCATTATGGAAGATTTGCCGTTGCCGGGCGTGCTGGGTCGCATTTGCCCGCACGGGTGCGAGGATGCCTGCCGTCGCTGCGAGGTTGAATCGCCGGTGGCCATTCGGGATTTGAAGCGCCTGGCGGCCGATAAATTCGATCCGCGGCAGGTGGAAATTAAATGCGAACCCCGGAAAAAGGAAAAAGTGGCCATTATCGGCTCCGGACCCGCCGGACTTTCCTGTGCCTATCATCTGGCCAGAAAGGGCATTTTATCCACTATTTTTGAGTCCCTGCCGGAGGCGGGCGGGATGCTCAGGGTCGGCATCCCGGCCCACCGGCTGCCCCGCGAGATTCTGGATCAAGAAATTGAAGTTATTACCAATCTGGGTGTTGAAATCAAGACGAATACAGCCCTGGGCAATGATGTCTCCATCGATGGCCTGCTCGAAGACGGATATAAGGCCGTTTATCTGGCCATCGGCGCCCATCAGGGTATTGAATTGGGTATCCCCGGGGAAAAGACCAATGGTGTCCGCCAGGGTGTCGAATTCCTCCGTGAGGTAAATTTGACCGGCAAGACTGAAGTCGGCAAAAATGTGGCCATCATCGGCGGCGGCAATGTGGCCATTGATGTCGCCCGTTCGGCCGTGCGGCTGGGCGCCGAGAAGGTCAATATTGTTTACCGGCGCACACGCAATGAAATGCCGGCCTGGGAGGAAGAAATCCAGGCTGCTGAAGAGGAAGGCGTTCAGATTACCTATCTGTCCGCACCGCAGGAGATTTTAACCCGCGACGGCCGGGTGGTGGGTTTGCGCTGTATTCGCATGGAGCTCAGCGAACCCGATTCTTCAGGACGCAAGCGACCCATTCCGATTCCCGGAAGCGAATACGAGATTGAAATCGACCAGCTGATTCCAGCCATCGGGCAACGACCGGACCTGTCGGCCCTCGAAGATATTACCGGTTTGACGTATACCCGCTGGGGCACGACCGAAGTCGATGCGGTCACCTATGCCACCGAGCGCGAAGGCGTGTTTGCCGGTGGCGACTTGCAAACGGGCCCCTGGGTGGCTATCGGTGCCATCGGCGCCGGCAAAGAGGCGGCCGAATCGATTCTACGCTATATCGAAGGCAAGGACATGGCCGCAGGCCGCGAGCCGGTTGTCAACGAAAATCCGGTCTATCGGCCCATTCCGGAAGGTGAGCCCTTATTGGAACGGGCCAAGATGCCCGAGCTGCCCGTCAGCAAACGTCAGGGAAATTTTAACGAAGTTGAACTGGGATACACCGAGGAAGAAGGCCGGGCTGAAGCGGCCCGTTGCCTGAACTGCGGCTATTGCTGCGAATGCTATCAATGCGTGGAAGCCTGTCTGGCCCATGCCGTTGATCACAGCCAGCAGGCCGAAATAAAAGAAATCGAAGTCGGCTCCGTCATCCTGACGGCCGGCTGTGAGCCCTATGACCCCGCACACCTGGAAAACGTTTATCACTACAAAACCAGCCCCAATGTATTGACCAGCCTGGAGTTCGAGCGCATCCTGTCGGCTTCAGGGCCGACCATGGGACATCTGCAGCGGCCCTCAGACGGCAAAGATCCCAAAAAGATTGCCTGGCTGCAATGTGTCGGCTCCAGAGACAGCAACCAGTGCGGCAACAGCTACTGCTCGTCGGTTTGCTGCATGTACGCCATCAAGGACTCCATGATTGCCAAAGAGCATTCGGAAGAGGAGCTGGATTGTGTCGTGTTCAACATGGATATCCGAACCTTTGGCAAAGACTACGAGAAATATTACAATCGCGCCAAAGATGCAGGCATACGCTTTATCAAATCGAAGGTTCATTCGATCGATGAAATCCGCGAGACCGGCAATTTGAGCGTAC
>JASFGN010000321.1:0-4698 GCA_050123735.1 Desulfobacterales bacterium
CAGAAGCCCGGCAAACCAAAAATATTGGTGCCCGGATCGTTTCAATACTTCCGCCCATTTACTGGCTTCCAGGGTGACGCCATCAGTTCCCGCAAATCGGGTTGATACAAATCCAATATTTTTAGGAATCATTTAAAGTCAACCCTTTTCAATTTGCAGGTTAAGAATCCAAATGGCTTATAGCGATTGTCAAAAAACCGTTCCCTTTGCAAAAGGTTTTTTTGCTACAAGCGCTTATGCCGCCATGCTTTTATTGGGTTTTCCAAACCGGGTGCTTTGCACCCGGCTTCACCCGCAATGATCGGGGCCCTGCGTGCCCCTGTCTTTTAACGCCTTTGGCGCTAAAATCCAATCCACCCGCTGTGAGGCTGGTCGTTGACTCGTAACAGTTTTATGACAAGCGGTATATTTTCCCATTTACGAAACCGATCTATTATCCTATAATTAAACATAAAGCTAAAAAATCCAGGAATTAAAGAAATAATGAAATATAAGCGGTTGCTGAGTAACAGATTTATTTTCATCTTATCTTTTTTTTTGTCATTCGGTCCTGCCTGCGGTAACGCTGAAAATACAAATGATTATACGCGTCTTCTGGAACTTATTCAACTCGATGACCGCCAACAGCCACTGTACCCTTTTAATGATTTTGAGGAAGACTTCGATAGGGCCAGCTATCGCGCCACTCAACAGTATTTTAATGAGCACCCCGGATTGATCGAACGCATTAAACGCTCACTCAAAGGCGGAAAGCTGCAGTGGAAACTTAAAAACCTAAAACATCGGTTGTTGTTTGTGCCAGAAAGCCGACCCGAATACGCAACCCTTTATAAAAATTATTGCCTCGATGTTATCCGTGCGATTTTAAATAAAACCGGATTTGATAATCCCTATGACAGCATTCAAACCTTGAACCACAGCAAACCGGAGATTAATGGCGCAAAGGGGGGTGTCACAGCCTATGTCGTTCATAATCTCGCCAAAGAATATGTCAGCACCTACATTTTCTCTGATCAAACCGATAAAAAAGTAAAAATTGAGCTCAAAGGCCAACTCTATAGCGGTGAGGTCGGCGCCTATTCGAGCACCTTAGTGATGAACGCAGACGGTACGATAGAATTCCTCAAGGATAAATATACCATCTGGCAAAACAGTGCCGAAAATCCGTATACCGCCTTAATGGTGCCTGCCGAAGAAACCCTGCATATTGCCCTCAGAGAGCATACCGAAAGGGCCATTCGAAATACGCTTGCGGGCCTGGATCCTCAAAGCCCAAAAAATGCGCAAAAAATAGTAGAAGATTGGATCGCTGTTGAAGAGGCGCTAATCGGCGGTATTGTTTTTTCATTGCTGCCACCGATTCTGGAAGACTACCTGAGGGAATTGCCGGCGTCCTGGATCGAAGAAGATAGGGAAGTAAAAAACCAACATAAAAAGTACCGCCATCTTGATAAAGGGATCAGCCTGGTGGAAGAAATCGGATATCAAGAGGCGATCCGATTATATTCAGCGGATCCGCCGGCGTTCAGGGACCTTCTTTTATAGGCGCCTCCGGCCCCCGTCATCTTGCCCACCTTACTGCTCTGCGGATACGGGCTGCCAGGTGTCATTCAAAGAGACTTCCCCGGGGCGCATCGGGCCAACTCATCCGGCCGTGATCCACTTCGGCCGCCAGTTTAAAACCCAGCATTTTATAAATCAGTTTGGCAACCGCAAAGGCCGAATTGCGGTCCTGCGCATCACTGCAAAACTCGACAACATCGATACCAACGATGTTCTTTTTCATAAATATTTGATGCAATAAAGCGACGGCTTCATCCCATAAAAACCCGCCGGGCTCCGGCGTCCCGGTACTGCGAACAACGCTCCAATCAAAAACATCCACATCCACCGTCAAGTAGACCGGATCGGCCAGGGCATTGAGGGCGGCCTGAACATCAAACGCGCCGCTGCGATAAGCGGTCATGGTGCACACTGCCAGATTTTCGCGTTCGATTCTGCGGGCCTCCTGACGCGATAGGCTGCGGATGCCAACCTGCAGTGTGTCGGCAGCCAGTTCCCGAATGCGGGACATCGCGCAGGCATGGCTGAGAGGGCTGCCTTCGTAGCTGTCTCTGAGGTCGGCATGAGCGTCGAGCTGGATGACCGATATCGTGTTATACTTTCCGCATAGGGCCCTCAAACAGGCACTGCTGATAGAATGATCACCGCCCAGCACAACAACAAATTTGTTTTGGACGATCACGTTTTTTGTGATCTTAAAAACAGCCGCGTTCATCTGCTCAGCATCTGAAAAAATCTCAGGCGGCATAACCGTGCTGATGCCCATGCGATAGGGCTCGGCCTTGAGGACTTCATCATACAACTCCAGATATCTGGAAGCCTCGATAACGGCCTCCGGTCCACCTGCCGTACCCGTACCATAGCTGACCCCACCCTCATATGGAACCGGCAGGATCGCCACTGCCGCATTTCTGAAATGAGTAAATTGCGGCGGCGGATCCAGGAATTGTTTGGGATTCAATTTCATCGGGCATTTTCCAGTTTAGCGTTCAGTGCAGGCAAGCGGGGAATTATTTTCTGGTGGGTTCTTTGGCTGCAATTATCCAGGACGTAGGCGGCCAGAAGCGGGAAAATAACACTGTACTCGCCCCAGATCTGAACCAGTTTTTCTTCGGCTGCCGAGCGATATTTGCCCCAGGTCACCGACTCGCCAAAAGTGCAGCCGGACAGGCTGCCTTCCTTTTCCACGGCAGTACCGATTTGAAGGCCCCGCTCGGCACCGTCATGCTGGATTTTAAGGATCTGGCTGATGGTCGGCCCGGTTTGCTGGATAAAATTTTTTGGCCCGCCGCCGCCAAGCTCAACAAAGCTGGTTGCGTCAGCAGCGAACACAATGGCGGCCGAATCAAATATATCCTTTTGGGCCGACAGCCTTACCGGATTTCCGTCCCGATCCGTAACGACCAGATTCATGGCAATGGAATGATTGGCCAACGAATCCCAGAAAATCGGGATTTTATGCTTGGCGGCACAGGCAACAAAACTGCGTTCGGGATATTTGCTGTTTTGCTGAACCCAGTTTCCCAGTGCATAATTAAATTCCCAGCTGGCCAGATTTGAGCCGGACAGATGCGTTGCATGACTGGCACGCACAAATTTCTGAATAATTTTGTCCTGCGCTTCGAGGGTTTCTTTCTCCCGGATGCCGATATCATAAATGCGGGTATCCCCATGTTGCCTGAGCGCATTGTCATCATGGTTGGGCGAAATGGATTTGACCGGCAGGTCGAAAGCAAAATGCAGGTCATGGTAAACCTGCGCGCCGGTCGAGCAGATCACATCTATGAATCCGGCTTCAAGCAAAGAAATCACCATTCCGCCCATACCGCCGGCGATTCCGGCACCGGCGATACCCAGCCAGATGGTATCGCCGTCATCGATCATTCGCCGGTAAAGTTGAGCGCCGCGATAAACATTTCGGGCCTCAAATGATGTCTGTCCCATGGCGGTAACGATTTGTGTGATCGACATCCCCTCTGACAGGGCAGGCGGAACAATATTCGGTGCCTTTTCAAACAATGAATACATGTCTTTCATCATATGGCCTCGTATTCAGACAACATGAAATTTGAACAGAAGATCAGAGCGCTTGATTGTAAAAAAGAAGATTGAGGGATTAATGCAGCAGCATCACGGCAGCGGCAATAACGGTTGTCCACAGGCCGTCTTTATGACCCCGGGCGGATTGGGCGATACTGCGCGATAAGAATAGCTTGCTTCCGATTTTGTATGCCTGCTTGCGCTCATCCCAGGCAACATCCGGATCCATTTCAATCCCCAGAGTGGATGCCAGCATGGTTGCCGCGAGGTCTTCGGCAAAATCCGCGGATTTCTTTCGGGTCTCGCCGCAGGCGTGATGTTCACTGATGTATCCATATTGGCGGTTATCTTTGGGCCGTGCCAACCCGATGGCCGCTGAAATCAGGCGATTGGGTTCATTGGTATCCTCACGGGACAAGACGACAAACGTAATTTGACCGGCTTTTAACTCATTTATCCCGGCATCCTGTGAAATAATATGGCAGTCCGGCGGCAGGATACTGGATACATAAACCAGATTGCATTTTTCAATGCCGGCATTCCTGAGGGCCAGCTCAAAACTCTGCAGCTTATTGCGGTGATAGCCCACCCCCTTGGTGAAAAACATGCGCTTTGGAATTAGTTTTTGCAATTTCGAATCCTTCTTTGAAATTCTTCCTCTCTTTCGCGGCATCTGTTCCGGTTTCGACGCAGTTGCTGAAGTGGACTTAATCAATGCCGGTCGTGCACACGCAAAAGGTAATGGGGAACAATTCCCAACTGGATGTATTTTGCCTGAAGCTCAGCCGGAAGCTGTACAAAATTTTTCACCCGTTGTCTACAGGAATTTGAACCGCAAGCGCATTTCATCTCATAATCGAAATTATGCATGGTGGTGGAATAATCGAATGTGATCTGGTAACCCGCGTCGATTGGAACAATCGCAACCAGTTTGATGCCATCGACATCGAATTTAATCCCGCAGTTTGGCTCGCATGAATGGTTTACATAGTCATCGAGCTTGCCGGAGGGACCCATGAACTGATTTTCGCCGATTTGCAGATAGTAATCCGTTTCGGCAGTGTAGGGATCGGGCAGGTCGTTGCTGTCCATCAC
>JASFGN010000322.1:0-4697 GCA_050123735.1 Desulfobacterales bacterium
TTCATCGCCGGGGTTGACCAGCGCCTTAAGTGTGGCGATCATCGCTTCGGTTGCGCCGCAGGTGACCGTTATTTCATTGTCTGGATTGTAGTCAACCTGGTTGTAGCGAAACGCTTTGGCAGCAATCGCCTCCCTTAAATCGGGCTCGCCAAAAGTGATGGAATACTGATTCCGGCCCGCCTCTATCGCTTCAATCGCAGCCTGTTTGAGCTCCTGCGGTGGATCAAAATCCGGAAATCCCTGCGCTAAATTGATCCCGCCCGCAGCCATGCAGACACGCGTCATCTCGCGAATGACAGATTCGGTAAATTGCCCTGTGATCTCAGAAAGTGCTTTCACATGCTTTCCTTTCTGCTTGTTTTCCAGAACGCAACAAATTTGATGGTATCAGTTTTTCTTCTGCTTTTTCAAGCAGATAAGAAAAAATTTGAAGCAGGCCGGTGTTTTTGTCCAAAAATAAACCATCCGACTTAAACGCTTTCAATTTTAAGCTTGCGGGCTTGGTGCTTGACGCTCGGAAAAATTCGGTGCTAAAGTTGGTGCAAAAATGCCTGATATCATCGAAAAAATAAGCCATTCACTTGTCCAGCACGGCCCCTTCAACAGGCGCATATACGTGATGAAACTCGCTGAGCGGGATGCGCCCTCAATTTTGCCTTCTTTAGAGCAACTTGCGCACGACAAGGGGTATGAGAAAATTTTCGTTAAGACACCCGCGCGCCACAAATATGTGTTTGCACAGGCAGGTTACGAACAGGAAGCGCGCATTCCGCAATATTTCAAAGATCGTGAGGATGCGGTTTTTATGGCCAAATATTTCTCTGCAAGCCGCAGCCGGGTCAAAAACCGTCAGCATATCATTGAAGTACTTGCATTGGCGCACGGGTTCGATCCCGGCCAATCGAGCCGTCGGCCGGATCACTTTTTCCGGGTAGAAAAATGTCAGCCGGAAGATGCCCTGGAAATGAGCCGGGTTTTCAAAAACGTTTTTGAAACGTACCCGTTTCCCATCTTTGATCCGCAGTATCTGGTCGATTCGATTCATCGTCATGTGACCTATTTTTGTATCCGCAAGGACCATCGCATCGTAGCCCTGGCGGCAGCGGAAATAGACACCGTCAACCAGGCCGCAGAGATGACGGACTTTGCAACCCTTTCTGAATACCGCCGCCAGGGAATGGCCGGTTGTCTGCTAAATGCAATGGACGCCGACATGCGGCAGCAGGGAATGCAGACCGCTTTCAGCATTGCCAGGTCTCTGTCCGCAGGGATGAATATCACCTTTGCCAAGAACGGCTATCGCTACGGCGGCACACTGGGAAACAATACCCATATTGCCGGAAGGATCGAAAGCATGAACATCTGGTACAAGCACCTGTAATGCATACGATCAAATGGCGGTGTGAACTTCTTTTCAATGACATTTTTTCAGCGGTTAAAGCTTGCATTTGACAATCAACGCAGCCATGGTATATTGGCCGAAAGAGGCGCCATCATTGTAAATCTTAATAACATAACGAATATTTGTTAAGAAGGCCAAACAGCCGACATTTTTTTTGTTTGGCGAAGGTGAAGAAAATGATTCTTGAAGACACGGTCTATCGCGTGGAATTTGTCAACTCCGGTGAACAAACAGATGTAACCTTCCCCGCGCTCGCCGCCGATGCAGTTGAGTTCCTCGAACATTACGGTCAGACATACCTTTTGGGTAAGGACTTTGCGGCGATCATCGGTGAGGGCGACGGCCAAACGAAATTTGAGCGCTTGTTAAGCGCTGCCGGATACGCCAAGGACCCGCAGGGCTTTTTTCTGGAAATGACAGAAAAGCTGGGCCGCGCAAACGGAAATCCGATTGCGGTCAACGAGATTCAACTGCCCAATCTTTTCGTTTTGTCGATTCTGGAAAAAATCATACCTGAAAACCGCTTCATATCCATTCGGAACGTCGATCAATTTGAAAAACTGACCAATATCGCTGTTGCCCCATCAGAGCGGGAAGCATTGCAGGAGGTCATCGAGACCTATCCCGTCAGGCTCTCGATGCATACCATTCGCCAGATGCGGATTTCAAAAAACATTGCCTATCAGTATGCGCCTTTTATCGAGGAACTGGATCCGGTCGGACAGGTGAATACCTGGGTGGGCCAATTCCATCAGGGCCTTTTGGAGCGGATGTACCGCAACCGGGTCATCTTGTTGCTGAACATGAGCTGCCCGGTCTACTGTCGCTTTTGCTTCAGAAAGCACAAGGATTCCAGAAACCAGGCCAATCCAACAACAGCAGATGTGCAACGGGCAGTCGATTATGTAGGCGATTCTCCCGATATCAAGGAAATTGTTATTACCGGAGGCGATCCATTTTTAAATAAGAAAAACATGATAACGGCCATAGACGGTTTGAAAAAAATTCCGCACGTTCAGACCCTGCGGCTGGCAACCCGCTCCATTTCCTACGACCCGCATCTGTTCTATAAAGATGACGCCTTCTGGTTGAACTTTGTTAAAATGAAGAGCCTGGAGCTGCAGCAGCTGGGCAAACGCCTGGAGGTTGCCACCCATTTCATCCATCCCGATGAAATTTCACTGGACAGCCTGGATATTATTTCAACGCTGGTAAACAATGGCATCAGCGTTTATGTCCAGACGCCGTTTTTGAACAACTGCAACGATGAAGGACCCGAGCTGACGAGGCTTTTCAGCCTCCTGAGAGGCGCGGGGGCGGAACTTCACTACATTTATATTCCCTGCAGCCCCATCCAGGGGAACAGCGTCTACTGGACGCCGATCTCGAAAGGATTGGCGGCAGCCCGGTATTTGCGCGCCCACCTGTCGGATCGCATCATGCCCAGAATCTGTACCGCAACGCCGATTGGCAAGATCGACTGGTACTCGAGCGGCTGGGCAGTTGAAAAAGACAAGCAGGATGATCATTTCTTCTGGATCCGAACACCGTACACCCCGGATTATTTTAAAGACTTCGCCCAGAAAGTCGATCAACTCGAAGTGGTCCGCGTTAATGCGGAAGGCACTCTGGATGCACGCTTTATGGCGGAGATCGGCGATGATTCGATCTTTTTGGGTTCTCGCAAACCGGCTTCTGTCAAGGCCAATGAGGCCGACCAGCAAGCCCTGGAAACGCTGCAGGCTCGGGCTGTAAAAGATCAGACCATAGGATGTTCGATTGTCTCAACCGGATCAGAAAATCTCGTCCGGGCCCACGAAACCCGGGTAGAAATCGAGGCAACCGCCGGCAATGGTGATATGGCATATATTCGCAACGACAGCCGCATTACCGATGTTGTCATCTCATCCGGGCAAGATGCCATCGCGCACCTTCATGGCATTGCAAAGCTGATCGGCCACCTGCGGGACATTGAGCATGTCAACGCGGTCCGCTTGCGCAGCCTCAAGTTCAATTACGAGCCCGAGCTTTACACCCGGGCTGTGATTAACCGACTGGGCGAACTCAACCGCGTAGCGGTGGTCAATCCCCTGAGACTGGAAATCGAGACTCAATTTCTGCATTCCAGCGAACTCAAACCCATCCATGCAGATGTACTAAAGGCTTTGCGCAAAAAAGGCATTACCGTTTACAATAACACGCCGCTTTTGGCCGGCATCAATGATCACCCGGAAGAAATTCACCGTCTGGCGTACGGATGCCGACAGATCGGCCTCGAATTTCACCATTTATATGTCGCCGGCTTGCCCCTGCAAACCAGTTGGAATCAAAAACATCCCCTCGATGTTTCCACGGTCATCGACATCGCCACCAAAGTCCGCAAGGACGGCAGCGGCCGGGAGATCCCGCGATATATCATCCTGACGCAGCTGGGTGAAGTCGATTTCGGCCTGTCATCTAGGCTGTTTGCCGAAAACGGACGGATGATGCTCAAACTGCTGCCTTATGCTCTGGATTATTTTAAGGGAATGGATCCGGCTTACGAGTGGCCGTCACACGTGACCATCGATACGGACGGCAAGCCCATCGTAGTACTTGAAGGTCTGGTGGACACCGGCGGTTTCATTTAGTATGGCCTGATGGCCCTTAAAGATCAGAACAATTTGGATCGTGGCTAAAAGCCACTCCCACTGCTTTCAACCACATGCGCTCTGATTTAAAGGGGTTGTCTAATAAACGTTCCGATTGCGTAACGCTTTTTTGCTACACCACTTATGCCGCCATCCGTCTAAAACGATCGATAGACCACCCGCCCGTCAAATACCGTCATCACCACGCGGGCATCGGCAATCTCCATCGGATCCACCTGGAAAATATCCCGGTCTAAAACGATCATATCGGCCCACTTTCCAGGGGTGAGCGACCCCATGTTGCGCGCCTGTCCGTAAAATGCAGCCGGCACCGTGGTGTACCCCCGGAGGGCATCTGCGACACTGATTCGCTGTTCGGGATACCAGCCCCCCGCCGGGGTGCCGTCGCGCCGCTGGCGGGTAACGGCAGCATGGATTCCGACCAGCGGGCTGGGATCACAAACCGGCGCGTCGGAACTGAGCAGCACCGAAATGCCCGCATCGATCATTTCTTTATAGGCATAGGTGTAACGGCCAAGGGGTCCGACCGATTCGTCGATCATGTTAATGTCCAGGATCATGTTATGCGGCTGGACGCAGGCGGCCACCTTTAGTCTGGCCAGGCGCTGAATGTCTTCGGATCGTATCATCTGGGCATGCTCGAT
>JASFGN010000323.1:0-4684 GCA_050123735.1 Desulfobacterales bacterium
CCATTTCGTAATTTGGCACATTATTATGGAAGGCGGTGCAAATTTGCTGGAGAACAAATATGGAAAAACAGATGGTTCAATGTGAAGATGGGCGCCGCAGGCAGGCGCGTATCCACGGCGTTCCTAAGGAAGAAGGCGGTTTCAGGGTCTGGAAAGCCGGTGTTCGCTTAAAAGGCAAGCACGTGTCCGGCGAAGCCTGGTACAGTTTTCAAACCAAGACCTGGTATTTTATCATCGATCCGGAAGGCAAATACAGTCACCTGATGGACCGGATCCAGGATACGATCCGGGGAGAAAAAATCGGTAAGTTGCGGGAACAGTTAAGGCAGCTGGAATCGCGCCAGATCATTGAACAAAAGAAGATTGCCCAGCATCAAGAAGCCCTGGAAGAAATCGAAAGCGAGATTGAAACGCTCAAAGACGATCTGGTCAAGCTCGAAAAAGGGATGCCGGTGGAATCCGGTACGCCGCTGCAATATTCCACGGCGATTAAAAGAAAATAGAGCCGCGCCGAACGTTGCTGCGTTGCCTGCTGATCGGGTCAGGACGGATTCACCAGCCCGGCGGCCACTGCCTTGCCGGCGAGATCATATGCCGAATGCGACCATACCAAAAGCGGTATACCTTCTTCATTGGCGCGATCAATGGTCTCCTGATCGGGTGTCTGCCCTCCGGTGAGGATAATCGCCGCCATTTCATGCAATACAGCCACATTGACAATATTCTGGTGGGTTTGCACGGTAAGCCAGATACAGCCCGTCGGTGCATTGGCCATTACATCACTTAAAAGATCACCGCAATATCCGCCTTGAATCTGCCGATCAAGGGCGTTTTGCCCGGCGGCCACGTGCAAATTAAAACGGTCTACAAATTCTTTGACATTCACGGCTGGATCACCCTTTCTTGTGGATGTTAACCGGTTGAGCCCGTTTCCCGTTATCCCGTTTGCCGGTTAAATAAAATCAGATATTTTCCTTTTTTAACGGGCCTAACCGGCTAAACCGGCAACCGGCAAACCTGATGAAATGATAGGTAATGTATAGTTTATAATATTTCAAGACCTTTTTAGCAAACCGGATTGAATGCAATTGATTTGTATAGCCCTTTTCGTTATAGTCAAAATGCAATCTCTCTGAACATGTTTGTTGAAAACGACCCTGGATTACTGAATTTCTCTGTGCAATTGAATTTGATCATGGCCAAAAAAAAGAAACGCCCTGAAAATGAGCCTGCAGTAGCCGTTAACGTTAATCCAGGGTTGAATCTCAATAATCTGGTCGACCTTCTCCCCTGCTATGTTTCGATTCAGGACCGCGACCTTCAAATCCTATTTGTTAATGAAAATTTTAAAAAGGACTTTGGCGAAGGCGTTGGTAAAAAATGCCATACCGCTTACAAGCGCTCTCCAGACATATGCCCCAATTGTCCGGTAATAAAAACTTTTGAAGATCGGCGCCTTCATATTACCGAGGAAACTGTCCAGCTGGCAAATGGCAAAATCTGTCAAATACTTATTCAAACATCCCCCATCTTCGATGATAATGGCGACGTCGCGGCCGTCATTGAAATGGCAACCAACATCACTCAGGTAAAAATAGATCAAAAAGAGTTGGCCACTCTGGGTCAATCCATCGCGCTGTTATCGCACGGTTTGAAAAACATACTGGAGGGACTGCAGGGCGGTGTCTATGTCGTTGATGAAGCATTCAAAGATGAAGATATGGCACTTGCCAGAAAGGGCTGGCAAATTGTCAGTAAAAATATCCATGGAGTTGCCGATTTTGTTAAAAATATATTATATTCTTCTAAAAACCGGCCGCTTAAATACGATCTGGCATCACCCGGCCAAATGGCCAAAGATGCATTGGCATTATTTGAGGAAAGAGCCGCCGGAATGCATATCCGACTGCGCCAACAAATCAATCCCTACGTCCCGAATGTTCATTTGGATGTCGCCAGCATTAGCAGGATGTTAAATAACCTGATCTGGAACGCAATGGAAGCATGTCTGAATGACGAGCAAAGCAAAAATCATTTTGTCAGCGTCAAAACGGATTTTTTTGACGACGATCATTTTATGTTTGAAATCACGGATAATGGCAGCGGAATGGATGAAAAAACCCAGCGCAACATTTTTGAGGAATTTTTTTCAACCAAAGGCAGTGCGGGAACCGGCCTTGGCCTGGCGGTGGTGGAAAAAGTTGTCAACAAACACGGGGGCAGAATCGAGGTGGACTCAACCCCGGGTAAAGGCACCAAATTCAAGGTGATCCTTAAGATAAAATAACAGACTCGGAATCCATATATTCACTTGACGAAATGTTAAAATTAATCCTATATATCCTAGCAGTTAACTAGGGTATATCTTCAGCCGGATCCGGGTCCATAGACATTATCATTGGGTTTATTAAGGAGAATACTATGGAAAAAAGCCTCAAGGTCGTTATGGTCGATGACAACACCGATTTCCTCTTTACCATGGAAACCTTTCTTCAAAGAAATGGTTTTGAGGTACACACGGCTGAAGACGGTCAAAAGGGAATCGATTTAATCAAAAAAGAGCGCCCGGACGTGATTCTGCTCGACATCATGATGGAAACCCTGTTCTCTGGGTTTGAGGTTTGCAAGCAGATCCGGTCCGATGATGACCTGAAGGATATTCCCATCATCGGTGTCTCTGCCATGGGTGACGAACTGGATATTAATTACAGCCAGTGGCCGGATTATGAATATTTCCGGCCTGACACCTTTTTGGAAAAACCGGTCGATAAACAGCGGCTGCTGCAGATGATTCCGGAAGTGATCCAAAAAGCACAAAAACGCAAACGTAGTCCCAAATGGAAAAAAGAAATGGAAAAGGATTGGGCCCAGAAAGCATCTCAAAAAAAGCGAACCTGATCCTCGGCAAGTCAATAAGGCCCGTTTCTGAATTTGTCTCATCTTTTTTAAAGATGAACATTTAGATGAACGAATTTAATTTCACGGCTTCAAATATCGTTCTGAACTTCCGCCTCACCCTGTTGAATGCTCGCCCAATGAAATGTGAAGCCTATTTCATCGGGGCCGCTTCGCGGCCCCCATAAGGGATTCAATAGGGCTCGTGCAAAATTCTGGCTAAATCTTTTGTGTCACAGAAAAAGGACGTGCCCGGAAAATGTTCGATTATCTCTTCTACACCGCTCTAGTCATTTTCCTCCTGGGTTTAATCTATAAGATATCCACCTGGTTTACCAAGAAGATCGGAATTTCAGGAAAAGACATCACGCCTGCGCAACGATTGCAGTCGGCTGTCAAAGGCATCGCAGGTGTCATTTTTAGCGCAAAGATTCTAACCCTCCTTGAAGCTGTTGTGCTGGATGTTCTGCTGCAGCGCCGGGTTTTAAAAGAAAGCATTACCCGCTGGCTGGCGCATATGTTGATATTTTACGGTTTCATGCTGCTGCTGCTCATGCATGCCCTGGAATCTGTCGTATCGGAAGCATTATTCAGCGAATATTATTCCACCATAAATCCGTTCTTTTTTCTGAGAGATTTTTTCGGCGCCATGGTGATGGTCGGAGTGATCCTGGCGGCGCTTCGCCGTTATATGGCCAAACCCTTACGGCTTCGAACCGGTGGCATGGATCATTATGCCATCATGATCGTGGCAGCGATCATGCTGTCCGGAATCGCCCTGGAAGGTCTTAAAATTGCCTCTCATTCGGAATTTATGCGGATGGTAGAGGATTATGCCGGTCTGGATGATGAAGATGAAATTGAAGCCCTGGAAGCGGTGTGGGTAAAAGAATACGGCACCGTTTCGCCCAACATCGAGGCGCCCTTTGACGAAGAACTGTTAGAGGCCGGCCGTGAAGTCCACGAAAGCAGCTGCATGGATTGTCATGCACCTGCTCCCTGGGCGTTTAACGGCTTTGCCGCGGCCAAACTCATCAAGCCGCTGGCCCTGTGGCTGGACGAAAAAGACGGTGTTACCCTGTTATGGTATATTCATATTATCGCTTGCTTTATCGGGCTGGCCTATCTGCCCTTCAGCAAGATGTTTCACCTGTTTGCCACTCCGTTGAGCCTGATCTCCAACCGGGTCATGGATCCGGCCAGCTCGTTATCGGCCAACATCCTCACCCGCCAGGTGATGGAACTGGACGCCTGTACCCATTGCGGAAGCTGCAGCTTGAATTGTTCTGCTGCCATGGTGTTTGAGGCCATCGGCAACGAATACATCCTGCCTTCCGAAAAAATGGCCCTGCTCAAAAAGCTGGCATCCGGCAAAAAACTGGATGATGCCCAGATGCGGGCTATCCAGCAGGGTGTTTATCTGTGCACCAATTGCGACCGCTGCACCGTGCGCTGCCCGTCGGGCATCCGCTTGAAGGACTTGTGGTACAGTGCCCGTGAAGCGCTATTGGAGAGCGGGCCGCCGCTACCGCATGTTTTAAGCCCATTTTCTTTTGCCCGGGGATTAATCATTCAGGAAGGACTCCCGGCTGATATTTATGCCCAGCCGATTGAAAATGCCAGGCAGGCGGTCCGCGGCCGGTTTGCCAATTTGATGAATCCGGACACCCCTATCCCTTTAAATACGCCGGCCAAAGCTGAATCTCAAACAGCCATTAAGGATAACACCTATATCCATTGCTTCAGCTGTCAGAGCTGCACAACAGTGTGCCCGGTGGTCGGCAACTAT
>JASFGN010000324.1:0-4669 GCA_050123735.1 Desulfobacterales bacterium
ACCAGATGTTGGAACACAAAATGACATCCTATGAAGGCATTGAACAGCTACCCCTTGACGCCTTTGTAAGGCCTTCTTATTTGAATTACGCCATGTATGTCATCATGGACCGTGCCCTGCCGTTTATCGGCGACGGTTTCAAGCCCGTTCAGCGGCGCATTATCTATGCGATGAGTGAACTTGGTCTGCGCTCAACAACAAAGCACAAAAAATCGGCTCGCACAGTCGGTGATGTTTTAGGCAAATACCACCCGCACGGCGATACTGCCTGCTATGAAGCCATGGTGCTTATGGCTCAGGATTTTTCTTATCGTTATCCACTCATCGACGGTCAGGGCAACTGGGGGTCAAACGCATCACCGAAAGAATTTGCTGCCATGCGATACACCGAGGCACGTCTTTCGGCTTATGCTGATGTTTTTCTCTCAGAGCTTTCGATGGGCACAGTTGATTGGGCTCCCAATTTTGATGGAACCTTAAGCGAGCCGCGCATGCTGCCAGCCAGGTTGCCGAATGTAATTTTAAATGGCGCCACCGGTATTGCGGTGGGAATGGCAACCGACATCCCTCCGCATAACCTAAATGAAATAATCAATGCCTGTATCCACCTGATCGATAAACCCCAAGCTACTATCGAAGATATTTGTCAAATCGTAAAAGGTCCTGATTTTCCGACTGGAGCTGAAATTATAACGCCGGAAGAAGAAATCACAAACATCTATAGATCCGGGCAGGGTATGATTCGGATGCGGGCAACTTATGAATACGAAAATGGGGATATCATTATCACCTCTCTTCCCTATCAGGTTTCGCCTGCCAAGGTGATCGAACAGGTGGCCTTGCAGATGAGAGAAAAAAAGCTTTCCATGGTTTCTGATATCCGTGATTTATCAGACCAGGATGAGCCCACACGCCTTATGATCATGCCGCGGTCAAACAGGGTCGACAAAGAAGCCTTGATCAGTCATCTGTTTGCAACTACCGACCTTGAAAAAAGTTATAAAATAAACATGACCGTTATCGGTCTAAACCGCAAACCGCAAACGCTTGGGCTTTTGCAGATCATTAAGCAATGGCTTCGATTTCGAAAGCAAACAGTGATCCGCCGGCTGGAATTTCGTTTGAATAAAATCAAAGAGCGTCTGCACATACTCGATGGACTACTAGTTGCTTACCTGAACCTCGATGAGGTTATAAGGATCATCCGCAAAAATGACGAGCCAAAGCCGATTTTAATGAAAAAATTTAAGCTGACCGATGTGCAGGCTGAGGCGATTTTGCAGATACGGCTTCGTCAGCTGGCAAAACTTGAAGAGATTAAAATCAAAAACGAAAAACAAGAACTTGAAAAAGAAAAAAATTGGATCGAAAAAACACTTGACTCTAAACAGCGCCTGAAAACCCTGATGAAAAACGAGCTCAAAGAAGATGCGGAAAAATACGGAGATAAGCGCAGATCCCAAATCGTTGAGCGCAAGGAGGCCCGGGCAATTAGCGCGGTTGAGCTTACGGCTGCAGAGCCGGTTACCGTGGTACTTTCCACCGGCGGCTGGGTGCGTGCGGCCAAGGGGTATGATGTAGACCCCGTCAATCTTAATTATAAGGCAGGCGATGAATTTTTAAGTGCCGCCCGGGGCAAAACCACCCATCCGGCAATCTTTTTTGATACAAAAGGAAGGTCCTACTCGTTGCCGGCCCACACATTAGCTTCGGCAAGGGGTCACGGGGAACCGCTGACCGGTAAACTAACACCTGCTAAGGGAGCAAAATTTTTATCTGTAGTTATGGGTTTGTCAGATCAAAAGGTGCTTCTTTCCAGTGATGCGGGGTATGGCTTCGTTACAAATGTCGCCAACATGGTAACGAAAAACACCAAGGGCAAAGCCATGCTTTCAGTCCCTAAGGGTTGCGAGCCACTGCCGCCCGTATATGTTAACAATTATGAAACCGACAATCTGTCGGCAATTACCACAGAAGGACGTATGCTGGTTATTCCCGTCAAGGTGTTGCCGGAGCTGCCCAGAGGAAAAGGCAACAAAATCATCCAAATCCCACCGGCAAGGGTTAAAAGGCGCGAGGAGTATGTAAGGCTGCTGGAAATTATACCCGAAGGTGCGACCATTAAGATTCACGCCGGCAAACAATCTGTTCGATTCACACCGTCAAATATTTCTTCCTTTGTGGGTGAGCGCGGCCGCCGCGGTAAAAAACTGCCAAGAGGCTACCGAAATGCAGACCGGATTGAAATCATTCCCGCGGAAGACGACAGATAGACGTGAAATAGAGTTGTATCCATCAATTGCAATTTGTTTGATGTGCTAACAGAATATAACAATTTAGGTTATTCAAAAAAGCGCTTTTTCAAGGAACCCAATGCTTTGGGAATTGTCATGAACTCGAAGAATAATTCAAATTCAGATCTTAACAAAAGTGTGTCTGTGAAAAAAAGCCGTTTCACCGAAATGCTCATAGAAGAGAACGAATTGGATCAAAACGGATTCGAAAATTGGATCTTTTGTAACGGTATGCTGTTCAATTCCCCGGATAAGTGGTGGGGAGATCATGGCCTGCGGGATTATCCCCATGAAGGCGTCGATCTATGCCTTTACAGTGACAGTTCCCGAAAGATATGCTGCATTGATGAAAAAACCCGAATCCCTGTGATGCAAAGGGGTATGATAAAGGCAATGTTTAAAGATTATCTTGGGCAGGCGATTGTCATTGAGCATGAGAGAAATGGCAGCAACCCAGGCAGTTTCATATCGTTTTATGCTCATACGAAACCGCACGACAGAATTGAAGTTGGTATGATTGTGGAGGAGGGGGATGTTATTGCAACCCTTGCCGATACCAGGCACTCAAAAGCCCAAATTATCCCACATCTGCACCTCTCGCTCGGACGCCCAGCTAACTCTTTTTCTTATGACGGGTTTGTCTGGAACACGATTAGAAAACCCGAAGAAATCATACTGTTGGATCCTCTGCCAGTTATTGATTGGCCTTATCAAGCGCTGGGTGCTCGTGAAAGCTTCTGTCATGAGCTTTGATGGCGAAAGTTATAGGGTCTATCGGATCTAAAGCCTCTATGGTCGATTCTACTTCAAGAGCCTATTGGAAGATTCTCATCCCCCTCAGCCTTGTGCACTTCAGCGGTGATTTCTACAGTTCTTTCATTAGCCCCCTGTTTCCTGTTTTTATAGACAAAATCGGCTTGAGCCTCGCCCAGGTGGGTTTTCTCGCGGGGATTTCCCGATTTTTGATGTTTATCGTACAGCCCATGTCAGGCTATTGGGCCGATCGTCGCCCCTCGCGCAGTTTTATTTTGATTGGGTTGCTCATGCCAATTCTTTTCATTCCTTTGGCGGGAATGGCAACCAGCTTTTACGGATTGTTGTTCTGCATTGTCATTGGCTCTACCGGATCTTCCCTGTTTCATCCGCCGGTTACGGGTATGGTGCCCCAATATGCCGGCCGCAATCTCGGGCTGGCCATGTCCATCTACAACACCTCCGGCACCCTGGCTTTCGGGGTGGGGCCGATCTTCATCACCTGGTATGTCGCCCAGTTCGGTCTCAGAGCAATGCCGATGACCATGGTCATTGGTCTTTCGATCTGGATCTATTTCTATTGGGCCATTCCCAGACCCAAAGGGGACGAAATGGCTCAATACGGCTTTCTCGAGACACTTCGGCAAACCCTGGGCAATGTCTGGCAGCCGATCCTGTTAATCTGGATTGTAATGGTTATGCGGGCGCTGGTGGGACAGTCGTTGCTGACTTTTATGCCGGTGCTATGGGTGCAAAAAGGACATACCATCGTCTCCGCAGGTGTCCTCTTTTCCATCTTTACCATTTCAGGAACGGCAGCCGGTATCCTCTGCGGCCATCTTTCGGACCGGATGGGGTACAAACGCCTCTTATGGATTACCCATGGTCTCATGACGCCTTTCCTGCTCATGTTTTTGTTGATTCCTGGTAAATGGATCTATCCGGCTACGATATTAGCCGGCGGCTTTAACATGGCTACCCTGCCCCTCGGGGTGGTGATGGCCCAAAAAATTGCTCCAAAGGGCCGCTCAATGGTGGCTAGCCTGATGATGGGGTTGGCCTTTGGGACTGGTGGAATCCTTTCCCCCATCGTTGGCAAACTGGCCGATATCTTTACCATCCAGAACGTGCTTATTGTGCTGGTCTGCGTTCCCGTGTTCTCCCTGATTCCGATTTACTTTATACCGGAAGTAGGCAAACAAACTTCTGAAAAGCCTTAATCAGACCACATAGAATGATGCAAGCATTATAGCCGGAATGTGAAATTTTCGAAATTTTTGTAAAGCGTTGGCAAACCTTGACTTCAAAAAGTTGCAGCTAACCCAACATCAATGCTAAATTGATCAACCAAAAAGAGTTGTAATATCAGATTGCGATATATGGAATTTTGTGGTTTTCAACACAGCCTCAATCTATCTGTACCTGCTTAACCTTTGGTTTTTAGATGGCACGATTAAACATAACACAACTCATCCAAATTAATCGACATATCTACATCTTGTGGTTTTCATAAATTCTTGATACCCTATATTAAATATTGTACGGACTAAAGACTGACCAGAACTGCCACCGCACTGTACCATATTACGTCCGCTTCTACCGCCTGTTTTCTCAGTTTCTAA
>JASFGN010000325.1:0-4659 GCA_050123735.1 Desulfobacterales bacterium
GGACAATGCTTCAGTATGGTCTGATACGCGAAAAAATACAGAGCTTCTATCGTGATAATGAGTTTGCAGATTAGTCAGGACAAATACACACTTTTTTCAGCTAATATTTTTGTTGGACTTCGTGCCTATATAAACATTCAAAAAAGTAAGTATTCCATAGTCAAAACTAAACTCTAGTATGGTTTTTTGCCCTCTCAAACTATCACCCCGCGAAAGCAAACTAAACATAGATTAAATCATAAACGGCTCAGGCGTCCGACGGATTCTCCGGGATGGTGCTCAAGTTTTTTCAATTTTAGGATTTGATATTTATTTGAATTTACGAAATATTTAATTCCTTCGCATTTAAATGTATCGGAGTTTATTCAAATTCTTGAACACTTTTCTCACATAGAGTCTCACATAACGAAAAAAGGGATTACAGTCTTTGGACTATAACCCCTTAATATTATTGGTACGCCCGGCAGGATTCGAACCTGCGGCCTACGGATTCGAAGTCCGGCGCTCTATCCAGCTGAGCTACGGGCGCATAGCCGAATTGAGCATAGCTCAATTCGGTGTTATTCGTTATTGGATATTTGTTATTCGTAAAAAACGAATATTTTTGAAATTTTTGAGCCTCAACTGAGCAGCGCTCAATTGAGGCTTTAAAATGGGGTGAGTGATGGGATTTGAACCCACGACCGCCGAGGCCACAACCCGGTGCTCTACCAGCTGAGCTACACCCACCATAAACAATGAATTCGGAAGTTGGAATGTGGAATTCGGATGTCAGAATACCACATGATTTAGAGCAATTCTAATTATCAAATCCAATCTTTCTTTTCAAGCACAAAAAAATGCTTATGGTTGTTTTTGCGTGGTATTTTTGCGCTTATGCAATCGCCAACAAATCCTATTTCCATAACGTTATTGTTACAAAACTTAGGGTTGACGGGTATACCCTTGTCGGTTACACAACAGGTGATTAATTCTTCGGAAGGTTTAAGCAATGAATCAACTGACGATTTTTGTGATCAGAGCCATCGTGGGTTTAGCTTTTGCGGCGATTGTCAGCCGCATATTTTTCGGTAGTCTCAATCCCGCATATGTAATAGGGTTGGCCATCATCCTGGTTGGATTGGCATATTTTGCGGAATACTTGCGAAAAAGAAAAAAACACTGAAGCCTCACGCACAGCCGCAAAGGCGCGAAGAAATTTTTTAAAAAAGATATCGCAGACTTCTCTCTTTCAATAGAATAAATTAATAGGGAGAATATTTCATTGAAGCAGATTATTCTGGGTACCGCCGGCCACATCGATCACGGCAAGACCAGCCTGATTAAAGCCATCAGCGGAACGGATACAGATCGTCTCAAAGAAGAAAGGGAGCGCGGCATCACCATTGAACTGGGCTTTGCGGCGCTGGATCTGCCCAGCGGCCAGCATCTGGGCATTGTGGATGTTCCGGGCCATGAAAAATTTGTCAAAAATATGGTGGCCGGGGCCACCGGAATCGACATCGTGGTTATGGTCATCGCGGCCGATGAGGGTGTTATGCCCCAGACGCGCGAGCACATGGAAATCTGCACCCTGCTGGGTGTGCAATACGGCCTGGTGGCCGTCACCAAAATCGATATGGTCGATGAAGAATGGCTGGAGCTTGCCCTCGAGGACATCCGCGATTTTGTCAAAGGGACCTTTTTAGAAGACGCGCCTGTCGCCACTGTTTCCTCGACCACCCAAAAAGGCATCCCCGAATTTATCAACATCCTTGATGAGCTGGCCGCCAAAATCCCCGACCGCCCCCCCTCGGACCTGTTCCGCCTGCCCATCGACCGGGTCTTTACCATGAAGGGCTTTGGCACCGTCATCACCGGTACACTGGTTTCCGGTCAGGTCAAAGTGGGCGATCAGATCATGATCTACCCTTCGGGAATCACGTCCAAAGTGCGCGGCATTCAGGTACACAATCAAAGTGCGGACCAGGCCAGCGCCGGCATGCGCACTGCTATCAATTTCCAGGGACTTGAAAAAGAGGCTATCCGACGCGGTGAGGTGTTGTCCAAACCGGGCAATCTGGTGGCCAATTATATGGTGGATGTGTCTTTACAGTATCTGGCCAGCAATAAAAGGCGGTTGAAAAATCGGACTCGCGTCCGGTTTCATACCGGCACCAGCGAAGTGCTCGGTAATATCATTTTGCTGGATCGCGATGAACTTGCGCCCAACGATAACGCCGTCGTCCAACTGCGATTGGACGCACCGGTGGCCCTGGTCAAAGATGACCGTTTTGTGATCCGCAGCTATTCTCCGGTATACACCATTGGCGGCGGGAAGGTGCTCAACCCCATCCCGCCAAAACACAAACGTTTTAAACCCGAGTTGGTTGACGGTTTGAAGGCTTTGGAACATCTGGCGCCGGAAGCCATCGTTGCATTTCAGGCTGAAGCCGCCGGCTACCAGGGGGTTTCATTCGCCCATCTGAAAATGATGACCAATTTACCCGATAAGCAGCTTGAAAAAATTCTGCAACATTTATTATCCCAAAAAACACTTATCCAGGTCGAAAAGGAAAACAGGATCTATATCCACCATAATGGATTCGAAACGCTCAAAAACGACATTCGGCATCAGCTTGGCGATTACCACCAGGCCAACCCCCTCAAAGCAGGCATGCCCAAAGAGGAACTGAAGACCAAGTTCCCTTCCCTGCTGACATCCAGGCTGTTCAACCTGACCGTAAACCAGATGATCAAAGAAAAAGACATCGCTCAGGTAGAAAATATTATCCGGCTGGCAACGCACGCGGTATCGCTGGGCGGAAAACAGGCGGATGTGAAGGATAAAATTCTGAAAACGTATCTGAACGCCGGGCTTGAGCCGCCCTATTTCAAGGAGCTGGCCAAAACTCTTGATGCCGATGCCAAACGGTCGCGGGAAGTTCTGATGCACCTGGTAAATGAGGGAAGCATCATCAAGGTCAAAGAAGATCTGTTTTTTCATACCGAGACGATCAAAGCCCTCAAAATCAAGCTGACGGAATTTCTTGAGTCTCAGGGAGAGATCACCACCCCCCAATTTAAGGAAATGACCGGCGTATCCCGCAAGTACGTCATCCCGCTGGCGGAATTTTTCGACTCAACCAACGTGACCCTTCGAGTGGGGGATATCAGAAAGCTTCGCAAGGGATGATGCTTGAGAGGGGCTTTGTCAGATTCAACGCATAGATGTCTGAAAAGGAAAGAAGAATATGAATAATAAAAATATGATGAATGCACTTTTTCTGGGGATATTTATTTGCATAGGGCTTATCGCTTTGGGGTATCAACTCTCAAAGGGTCTGGTTCATATTAAATCATTGGACAGAACCGTAACGGTTAAGGGACTCTCTGAACGTGAGGTCCCGGCTGACATTGCTATTTGGCCGATTACTTTTCATGAAGCGGGAAACGACTTGAACCAGCTGTTTTCCAATATTCAGCAAAAGAATGCGCTCATCGTCGCTTTTTTAAAGAACAATGGTTTCAAAACCGAGGAAATCTCCGTCGCCCCTCCGGGAATATTGGACAAACAGGCCGAGGGATTCAGTGGTTCTGAAAACATAAAGTTCAGATACTCGGGAAATTCAACCCTGACCGTGTATTCTAAAAATGTAGATAATGTCAGACAAGCAATGGATAAACTGGTCGAGCTTGGAAAACAGGGAATTGCTTTTGCGCGCCAGGGTTACCAGATGCAAACGGAGTTTATTTTCACAAAGCTTAATGAAATCAAACCCGAGATGGTCGAAGAAGCAACCAAGAATGCAAGGGAAGTCGCCGAAAAATTTGCAAGGGATTCAAACAGCAAATTGGGAAAGATAAAAAAGGCCCGACAGGGACAATTTTCCATCAACAATCGAGATAAGAACACACCTTACATTAAAAATGTAAGGGTGGTTTCCACGATTGAATATTATTTGTCGGATTAAGGATTTCATATCAGGCGGCGCCTTCAACGCCTGCTAAAATATGGTGCTGTCTTGTCAGACCAACGCTTTTTACAGAAAACGAAAGATTAACGCTTCCCTTGGGCCTCAGAGAAATCATGAACAACCAGCATCGATGTAATGCCATCTAAAAAAGCCCTCCCCTGCCGTGTTAAGGCAGCGTAAGACGCATCCACTTTTAGATAATTTCTTTTTGTAAGGTCAGACACAGAATCTTTAAAAGTTTGCGAAAAATCAATGCCAAACTTTTGCTTAAACCAGACCAGATCAATGCCTTGCGTCATTCTCAACCCCAGGTAAATGGCTTCAATCATTTCCTGTTCCCGGGTGAGCACTTCTTTATCAGCGATCGGAGTTTGTCCGGATTCGATTGCGGTCAGATAGGCGTCCAAATTAGATACATTCCAGGACCGCCGTGAATTGATAAATGAATGCGCCGAGGGGCCCAGGCCGATATAAGGGGCACGGGTCCAGTACTTTAAGTTGTGTCGCGAAATGGTGCTTGCCGGACCCATGGCCAGCCTGGCGAAATTGGATATTTCATACTGATAAAAGCCGTTGTCTTCTAAAAATTCGATCGTCGTGTCAAAAAGCGCCCGCCCCTGATCACCCGGCAGCTCTTGAACTCGACCGCTTTTCAAATCGTCATGCAGGGGGGTCCCTTTTTCATAGGTGAGCATGTAGCAGG
>JASFGN010000326.1:0-4658 GCA_050123735.1 Desulfobacterales bacterium
CTCGATTCTTTCCTTAAAGCCGCTGAGCGGATTTGGCCCCAGAGCTTTTATCTTCTCAGTGAATTCGGTCACCACCCGCACATATTTCTGGGCTTCGGCCGAAGAGATCCATTCCAGATGCAGCCGTCCGTCCAGCCCGACAAATTTGAGCAGTTGCTGCAAAAACCGCATGCGTTTTACCGTCATGTAATTACCGTACAGGTAATGGCAATCACCAAGGTGTCAGCCGCCGACCAGAATACCGTCCGCACCGCTCTGAAAAGACCGCAGGATATGATGCGGTGATACGGTACCCGAGCACATCACCCGAATCACCCGGATATTCGGTGGGTGACTCAAGCGGCTGACCCCGGCCAGATCTGCTGCGCCGTAGGTACACCAGTTACACAGAAAGGCGATGATCTTGGGCTCAAAATTCTGTTGTTTCATTTATTCTCCTTAAACAAAAATTTGGCCTCTCGCAAAGCCGCTAAGGCGCAAAGTTTAGAAATATTATTTCTTTTTCATTTTTTCCCTTGGCGAGCTTCGCGGCTCCGCGTGAGCCTATTTTCAAAACAATCGCCTGCAAAACATATATTTAAGCGGCCAGGGCGCTGTTAATCTGAGCGTACAGCTGCTGATGGTTAAAACCTTTCAAAACCACCGCTTCCGAGGGACAGGCGGCGGAACAGGCACCACAGCCCTTACACAGCGCCGGGTTGACTTCTGCAATCTTGCGCTCGGTATTAAAGGCAATGGCACCAAAAGGGCACACCTCGATGCATCCCAGACAGCCGGAACACAACTCGGGCTGAATCTCGGAAACAACGCCGCCGACGTTGATGCGATCCATGGCCAAAACGGTCAATGCCCGCGATGCAGCCGCCCGGGCCTGGGCAATGCTTTCATCAATGGGTTTGGGATAATGAGCCATACCGCAGACAAACACACCGTCATTGGCAAAATCCACCGGTCTGAGTTTCTGATGCGCTTCCTGCAGCCACCCGTCGGAATCCAGCGGAACCTTGAATTGACGGGCCAATTCCATACTCCGGTTTGAATCAATGCCTGTGGCCAGGCAGACGAGATCCGCGGCTACAGACAAATGCCGGTCCAGGATCGGGTCGTTGAAAATGACTTCCACCCGGTTTTCGTTGGCCTTGACCGTCGGCTTGTGATCCGGGTCATAGCGAAAAAACAAAACACCCCTGGCCCGGGCCTCACGGTAAATATCTTCGCGCCTGCCGTAAGTACGAATATCCCGATACAGCACATAGACATTGATGTCTGCATTTAGATCTTTGAATTCCACGGCACTTTTTATCGAATGGGTACAGCACACTTTCGAACAGTAAGGCCGGTCCGGTTCGCGCGAATCCACGCACTGGATGAAAACGACATTTTCTGCCGCATTCAGGCGCGGATCATTCTGTTTGAAAAGCCGATCCAATTCCAGCTGGGTGACCACAGCGGGATGTTGACCGTATAGATATTGATCGGTTTGGTGTTCCTTTGCACCGGTCGCCAGGATGGCAACCCCGTGTTCAATGGTTTCAGACGCTGAATGCCGGGCGAGCTCGGTCTTGAAATTGCCGATAAAACCGCTAACATTTGCAATCGTTGTATTTAAATGAATGCGGATGCGATCATCTGATTTCACCGCTTCGATGAGTTCGTCTACATAAGCCGAAACATCTTCCCCCCGGTAGGTGCGGTGGAGTCGCCGGGCATTACCGCCGAGACCTTCCGACTGTTCAACGATGTGCACCGCATACCTCTGACGGGCCAGGGCCAGCGCGGCGGTCATGCCGGCAACACCACCCCCGACCACCAGCGCACAATGCGTGATCGGCAACTCGGTTTGTTGCAGGGGACTTAAAAGCGAAGATTTGGCCACCGCCATCCTTACGAGGTCTTTGGCCTTTTGGGTAGCCGCATCGGGGTTGTTGGCATGCACCCAGGAATCGTGGTTGCGGATGTTGGCCATTTCCAGCAGATACTTGTTCAGGCCCGCGTTGATCAATGTTTCCTGAAAGAGTGCCTCATGGGTGCGCGGGGTGCAGGCGGCAACCACGATGCGATTTAGGGCCTTTTCTTTGATCACCGCTGTAATTTTATCCTGCGTATCCTGCGAGCAGGTAAACAGGTTTTCTTCGACATAGACCACGTTTGGCAGCATTTTGGCATATTCGGCCACCGCGGGCACATCGACCACGCCGCCGATATTGATGCCGCAATTACAAACAAACACCCCGATGCGGGGCGCTTGCCGCCGAACGTCCTTTTGCGGCGGCGGCACCATGGCAGCCGTTCGGCTGTGGCGCGCTGCAGCCAGATTTTCGGTTGCGGCGCAAGCTGCCGCACTGGCCTCGATCACCGATTGGGGAATGTCTTTGGGACCGGTAAAGGCGCCGCAGGCATACACGCCCGGCCTGGAAGTGGCCACCGGGTGAAAACTGTCCGGATGCGCAAACCGATATGCATCGATTTCGATGCCCAGTCGCTTAGACAGTTGGGTGATCTCCGGGGCCATCTGCAGACCGGTGGAAAGCACCGCGATATCAAAAGTCTCTTCGGTGACCGAGCCGTCTTCCTGCACATATCGAATCAGCGGGTCCTGGCTGCCGACGGCCGTTGTGATGGAATGGATGTGGGATCGAATGAAGCGAATTCCTTTGCGGCCGGCATTTTCATAGTAGCGGTCAAAATCCTTTCCCTGGGTTCGCATGTCCATGAAAAAGATGGCACACTCCAGAGGTGTGTCGCTATGATCTTTGGCAATCAGGGATTGCTTGACGGCAATCATGCAGCAGACCGCTGAGCAATAACTGTTTTGGCTCCGGTTCAGGTCTCGGGAGCCCACGCATTGAATCCAGGCGATTTTGCGCGGCGGCGTCTGTTGGGGCGCAGCCGAAGGCTTTTGCAAATGCCCCTCATAGGGACCGGTGGCCGAGAGCATGCGTTCAAATTCAAGGGCTGTGACCACATTGGCAGATCGTTGATAGGCGTAGATGTCCTCACCGGCGGGATCATAGGGCTGAAAACCGGGCGCCAGAATGACGGAGCCGACTGCGAGCGTGGTTTCTTTGGGTTGATCATCGAAATCAATGGCGCCACTGGGGCAGACCTTTTCACAGGCGCGGCATTTTCCTTTCTTCAGGTAAATACAGTTCTGCGGATCGATCGCATACTTGAGGGGCACGGCCTGTGAGTAGGGCACGTAAATGGCCTTGCGCTTGATCAGGCCCTGATTGTAGGTGTCGACAACCTTTTTGGGACATTTTTCAGCGCACTGGCCGCAGGCAATGCATTTGCTCATATCCACATAGCGGGGGTGCTGAATGACCCGGATTTTAAAATTGCCTTCTTCGCCGCTGACCGCAGCCACCTCCGAAAGGGTGAGTAGCTCGATATTGGGATGCCGGCCGACCTCGACCAGTTTCGGTGCCAGAATTCACATCGAGCAGTCATTGGTCGGAAAGGTTTTGTCCAGCTGCGCCATCACGCCGCCGATGGCCGGCGATTTTTCCACCAGATATACCCAAAAGCCGGCATCCGCCGCATCCAGGGCCGCCTGCATACCGGCAATGCCGCTGCCCACCACCATCACCGCACCATTCAAATCCTTATTGTCGCCCATTGTATTACCTCATATTAAAAATATCTAAATCTGTCTCATTTGATAATGAAGTCTACCTAAAATGTAGTTTTAATCCGGAAATGAGCATTTTTTTTGATGAGCAAGGCCGCACAAGGGTTTGCGCCGAGGCGTACATGAAGTACGTCGAAGGCGAAAACCCGCGGAGAACACAGCTCATCGGAAAAAAGGCCAATTCCGGATTGAAACTTACCAGGCTTCCCGCTCCAGTCGCTTGTATATGAACATCAGCTGCTTCTGGGTCAGCTCGCCCACGTTTTCGTTAATCCAATTCAGGTCACCCTGGCTGATGGCATATTTGGCCCTGCCGGAAAGCTGATAATCTTCCAGTGCCGCGGAGCCTTTTTCCATTAGCTCGAGCCAGAACTCCGAGTCTTCCGCGGTTCGATTGAGCACCCGGATCACCTCCCGCTTTTGAATCAGCTGGCCTTCTTCGGTTTCAAAATCGACGGCCGGTTTTTCGGCTGGAAGCTCCTTTTTTTCCTTCAAAGCGCCGACAACAGCCTGTTTGAACTGGTCGTCGGTAAAGGGTTTCGGGAGGTACTCGAATGCGCCCAGTTTCATGGCTTCTACCGCCGAATCAACACTGGCATAACCCGTGATGACAATCACCTCTGTGTCGGGTTTGCTCTCCTTGACCTGCCGGATGACCTCCATCCCGTCAATGTCCGGCAGGCGCAGGTCGGCAACCAGCAGGTCGAAGCCCTTCTGGTAAAAGGCATTCAGGGCGCTGCCGCCGCTCATGGCCAAATCGACATCGTAGCCCTCTTCCGACAGCACCATTTGCAGCCCCTGCGCCACGCTGGCCTCGTCTTCCATCACCAGAATGTGAGGCGGAATACCGCGTTCGGTTGTATTCAATTCCTGGATGGCGTTCATGGCAGTCCTCCTTCTTAAAAGGTTTTTCTTTTCGCGTTCTTTCGCGAGTTCAACCCTTTGTATGGCAAATCGTGTGCCAGGTCCGGGGTTGCTCCGAAAAACGATGGGGCTGCTATTTTTATCAAGTCATATCGATATATTG
>JASFGN010000327.1:0-4658 GCA_050123735.1 Desulfobacterales bacterium
AACCAGGCTTGATAAAGAAGTTGTTTATCATAATCGGTGGCGGCGTCGGAGAAGACTTTTTCATTCAGATACCGACTGAGAAGCACACGGTTTTCAAATTTCTTCATGAAGTAATCATACGGATATCCATTTTTTTCCAGAGAAGCTTTGAGGCTCGCTTTATCGAGTTCTTTTTGTTTCATAAATTCTGCCAATTCCTGCTCGACAATATTGCTGTCCACCCGATAGCCGGCGCGCTGGACCTCCTGCATCTGGATGCCTTCGTTAATCAGGCGCGAAACAACCTGGGCTTTTAAACTGTCCAGCAGCTTTTTGCCCTGCTCTGTTGAAAAAACATTTTCGCCGTAGGCCTGTTGATAACGCTTTTGGACAAAAACCAGCTCGGTGTTGAAATCCGTGCGCGCGATATCCCAGCCGCTGACTGTAGCAATGTAAAATTTGGCCCGCGATACCGCAAGGGTTTCTTCCTTTTTGATCTGGTCGGCGGATAAAATCCGATCGACCCTCGCCGGATACCCGCTGGCGGTGATCGCCGACGCCAGCTGCTCGACGTCCTTTATCTTTTCACTATCGTAATAGACTTCAGCCGCGCCACCGGAAATATCCACAATAATGTCCTGGATGCCGGCATAGCCTGACAGGCTGCCCTTGATGGTGGAAATACACCCGGAACAGGACATGTTGTCGACTCGAAAAACGACTTTTGATGTGTTCGCTGAGATTTGGGCCGGTTCAGCTGCCGGCGATTCTGGTTCGGCAATGGCCGCATTGTCAGAGTCTCGATAGGATTCGGCAGTGACCGGATTTACTTTTTTAGCCTGTACGTGATCATAGCCCATTATAAATATCCCTACCGAAATGAGGGCCAGCAGGGGGAGCATGATGATGATTTTATTGGAAGCGATCCATTTGGCAAGTTTCATATTGTTAAACCTCCACTTCATTAAACAAAACGCAGTTGTATGGCTTGAATGTGCCCATGCAAACATGCACAGGAGTTATGTCGATGCGGGAAAAATCGGGCGGATCAAATGATCAGGGACAGATGCTCGATGTAAAGGGGGACCGGATTCGATGCCGGCTCAAAAACAAGCTGCGGCCAGGATTTGCAGGGTGATAGATATTTACGGAAGATGCAGGCAGACTGTGCAATTAATGCATAAGGGCTAACTGAATACCCAATCTCCAGCGTCGGCTGAACAGGTTTTACGTCCTGCAAAGGATCCTTTGACAAACCGCATGGCAAAACCGTGCATTCGTCACAGCATTTTTGAACGCGAAGCTCAAATTTGAGCACGGCGTCGTGGTGCATGGAACCACCACAGCATATTGACGGCGGGCAAGGGGCAACAGCAACGGCAGTACCCGCCCCAATATTCATTCCCAGCAGGAAAGCCGCAGCAACAACTGCAATTTTAGGTGCCAGACGGTTCATGCGCAAACATTCCATAACAACAATCATTTACTTGATTATATTATTATATCCTACTAAAATGGTCAAGTATATTATTGAGGCGGTCCCCGGGGACTTCGCCTGCAAATTGCGAGAGGCAAAATCGCTTTGTTCTTGAACAGCCTAGCTGCTTTTTGATAGATAGATTTCATAAGTCCTTACCTTATGGGCGACATCAGCCAAGGTAAAATTGCTAAGGATGATCCATCGTAACGAGGCGCTCATTTCAAAAATGAAGGGGCAACGATGATGGCAAAAAAATCTTTATCATGGGCCTGGATGGTAATGTTAGCGGGATTGATGATGGCACCGGCTGCTGTTGGTGCGTCGCCTGCCGATGCATTCCGGCAACAAAACGGACTCATATCGTTTACCCCGCCTGCCTGGGTTTTGAACGGCAGCTTTATCGCCCGTGAAAAAAATCCAAATTACGTATTTGGACCGCTTGTAAATTTCGTAACAGCGCTGAGCAGCAAGACGACATGGCTGATCGAGGATCTGGAATTAGAACGCCTGGAGCAAGCCGCAAGAGAAGGCCACAGTCCAGAATATTCTTTGTATTTAGAAGCAGTTACCTCTGACGGGCCGCAGTATTGGGTCTTTGTCGTGCTGCCATATGAAAACGCCCAGGAGTGGTTCGATGCCAGGCGGGCGTACCACGGCAGAAAGGCCTCAAATTATTATGGAGAAACCCAAGGACAGCTTGAAAAAGCCCTACAGCAGGGTCTCAAGATAAAAGCCGAGCTGCGCTTTTTGATCGAAAGCGGCATGACCCGCCTGCAGGCGCCGGAAGAAATTATTATGGACAAATACAACATCAAACCCATTTTTGATCTTGGCGCCGGCCGCCGGATAGAACCGGCCGGCAAAACCCAATAGCATACCTGCAAGGAGGTCGCTGTTATGTCATCCCATCCGGATCAGGAACCCAAATTGGATCGTCGCGATTTTTTTAAGAAAGCAGCTGCTATCGGGCTTGGCACCACCCTGGGCGGCCTCTCATCCGGATTTGAGCCCCGCGCGGCTGGAGCCCAGATGACGCTGCCCGATGCACCTGTGCCGGTCAGGCCCTTTGGCCGCAGCGGCGTAAAAGTTTCGACGTTATCAATGGGCGGAATGTATGATATTTTGAACAATCGTTTGATGCTTGCAAAAGCTCTCGAATGGGGTATCAACTACTGGGACACTGCGGAAGGGTATGGCGGCGGACGCAGCGAAGCCGGCATCGGTCGCTGGTTTGCTCGCAATCCTGAAACTCGCCAGCAGATTTTTCTGGTAACGAAATTATCGCGCCGAAGAGGCGACGATTTTACGGCCCGACTGGAAGAATCTCTCAAACGGCTCAACACCGAATATATTGATTTGCTCTTTGTTCATGGTATCCGCGGCATTGATGAAATGGAGCCCTGGTTGCAATCCTGGTCAAAGGAAATGAAAAAAGCGGGCAAGATAAAATTGTTCGGCTTCAGCACCCATACCAACATGGAAGCGTGCCTCGAAGGCGCCGCCAGAATGCCGTGGATAGACGGCATCATGTTTACCTATAATTATCGGCTGATGCACGAAGCGCGCATGCGCGCAGCGGTTGACGCCTGTTACCAAGCCGGAATCGGTTTGACCGCCATGAAGACGCAGGGTAACGGTTCGGTCAAAAGTGACAGCTCATCGGAGATAGAAATGGCCGAGCGCTTTTTAAAAAAAGGTTTCAGTGATCATCAGGCAAGGCTGATGGCGGTTTGGGAGGACAACCGCATTGCCAGCATTTGCTCTCAAATGCCCAATCTGACAATTATGGCCGCCAATGCAAGTGCAGCCGTCAAGCAAACCCGCCTATCGCGATTAGATCAAACGATGCTCGCCCGTTATGCCGAAGGAACCTTCAGCGACTATTGTGCCGGATGCGGCCGCCTGTGTTCAGATGCAGTGGCCAACCAGGTGCCCGTCAACGACGTCATGCGCTGTCTGATGTATGTTAACGCCTACCAGGATATCGAGTTGGCGAGGACCACATTCACATCTCTGCCGGCACACAGCCGAAAGCTTTTAATGCATTTGGATTTTCAAGCAGCCGAAAAAATATGCCCTCGCCATATGCCAATCGGAAAATTGATGCGGGAAGCCTCACACTTGCTGGCCTAAGAAAAGCTGCCAACCATGTGACGATCCGTTTAGATTTATCAGGCGCAATAACCGCGCAGCCTTATTTGCATCAGTTCGGTGCCAATTCGGTTGATGCGGGAGCAGTTCGGACGCTCACCTGATAGCCTTTTTCCACATATTCATAGGAAATGGTGACCGGAACCGTTTTGCCGGATGCATTGGCTACAACGGAGACTCCCTGATAGGACAGCAACTTACGGGAGTTTATATCATAGACCGCTTCAACATGGGGAGCAAAAAGTCTTAAAAACCAGTTGTCCATATCGATTCGAACCCGCATGCGGCCATTCTCAAAATTTTCGTTATAGATCCGGACATTAAACTGATCCATCTGGGCCGGCAGTACCAACTTGGCAGAAAGCACGTCTCCCTTTACCAGAATATCAAGATTTTCCTGAATAAAAGGATGAAATCCCTGGCCCACTATTTGGCCGGGTTCACGCTGAAGATATTTCTCTTTGAGATCGGCCTCCGGGGCTTCCTTGCAATAGATAAGGATCTTCTCTGCCATCACCCTGGCGCCGTCTTTATACTGAAGTCGCTCATCTTTAAAATCGTAACTGCCGAACTGTGATCCTTGCGAAAAGTCAGAGACCAGCTCTCCGATTTTATTCATTTCGGCGTCGTAGTAGACGGTTTTCATAGAGGCGATCTGTTTATTGTCATACCGGATCGTATGTTCCTCGATGAATACAAGTTCACCTTCAGAATTAATTGCTTTTCCCCGAAAATTTTCGATATCCGCCAGCGCGGGGATCGTTGCCAGCAGGCAGATCACCGTCACCATCAACATTTTATATGAATTAGCATGATGCGTGCCCATGATATCCTCTTTTGCAGATAATCTTGAGATACGATTACACAAACAGCTGCAAAGCCGTTTTACCCATAAAGTCTTACATCAGTTAGATGGGATATACTAGATACGATTAGAGCGATGTCAAACGAATCGATAAAGCAAATCGGCATGGGAAAGAAAAAATTAGGGTGAGAAACATTCAATCGAGTCGATTTCGGTGGTAGACGCATAAAATTGCGCTTGCAG
>JASFGN010000328.1:0-4649 GCA_050123735.1 Desulfobacterales bacterium
TTTTCAATCCAGGGGACCGAGCAGCCCAAGTGTGTGCATGTGCGGGATAAAGCTAAAAACCCACCGTCTTCAAGCCGTGCCAGATAAAATTTTCCTCTCACGAATGCAGTGACCGAATTGGGTTCAAATCTTTCGACTGCTCCTGCAGCGATGATTGAATCTGAATCTTTCCCCTGGGCTTTCAATTTATGCGGTCTTAAAAAAGCAAATGTCACGGCAACAAATTCGGCCAAGGCAACACCACCCAAAATTATCCAGAGGATATTTAAAAAAGACCTTCTATTTGGCTCAGTTTCTGATTTCTTCTCTCTTGTTTTCGTCGGCATAATTATCTTTTGTTATAGCTAAAAATCCCTGTTAACCTGTTATCCTGTCTCGTTTTTTCTTAATTCTGACTTCTGTCTTCTGATCTCTGACTTCTGAATTACGGCCACATCAATGCCATTCCTTTCCCTCGAAACCAAATTCCCGTAATCGTGAGAATGATAAAGGCAACCACTAATAGGACGAAAACGGATTGAATAGATTCGTTATTTGTCGCTGCGTATTTTTTCTTAGTCAGCCAATAAAACACGATGATACCCGCCAGTACAAAAGCCGTCGGCAAAATTCCGTTACTGACAACCGGAGACAGGCCAGGTATCCAGGCTGCAAAATCGATTACAAATTCATCGGCAATGATTCCTATCGGCGTAATGATAACAGCCGTTGAGGCGGCCACGGCCGTCATACGCCGGCCTCTGTGTGAGGCGAACCACACCCCGGCTGTATCTGTCTGATAATTTAAATACGGGATGCTAACCAGGGCAATCAACATAAAAACAGGTACGATGAACAGTGCAAACAGCGGGTGAAAGTGCAGGAGCAATTCTTGGATGCCAGCAAAATACCATGGCGCTTTGGTCGGGTTGGGGCTCAGCCCCGGATTAGCCTTGGCTTCAAGAGGCGCATTAAAGATGACCGAAATCGCCATGATAAAACCGATTAATATCAAAGCAACGACGATTTCTCTTAAAATCAAGTTTGGAATGGTCGGTACCTTATCATCCTCGCTGCCCTCGTCTTCATTCGGTTTGTGGGGAATTACCAGGCCGCCGGCTTTGCGCACACGCCAAAAGTGCCATGGCATCAAAATAAGAAGACATGCGGGAATGATTGCTGTATGGATGGCAAAAAAAATGGACAACGTGGCCGGCCCAATGTCGCTGCCGCCTCGAACCAAAGCTTGCAGCCATTCGCCGATTCCAGGAATATATTCCAGCATGCCGGTGCTTATCGTAATGGCCCAGAAAGCCAGCTGGTCCCAGGGCAGCAGGTATCCGGTAATATTTGAAGTTAATACTGCCAGAAACATTACCAGGCCGATGATCCAGTTAAACTGCCGCGGCCGATGAAATGCACCGGTAAAAAATACTCGCAGAAAGTGCAGAAAAACGATAATCAACAGCAAATTACCGCTCCAGTGATGAATATTACGAATCAGTTGCCCAAAGAGCACATTGTTTTGAAGATGAATAATCGACTCGTAGGCACGGTCGGGAACCGGTTGGTAGACGAACTTCAACATCAATCCTGTAGCAAACAGCATGCACACCAGCACCACAGCCATGCCACCAAGACCCCAGGTCAATGTGAATCGGAGGGTGCGTTCCTGAACGCTTCGGGGGCGAAAGTGAAGAATCAGGCTGTTGAAAAAGTTTCGATAACGCTCACGATAAGCCGGTCTTTGCAGCGTTCCGGGAAAAATGGAATAGCGGATACGCTGGAACAGGTTGAGTTGATCTGGCATGGCATTGTTTTCTTGCATATGAAATGCTTTCTGAAGATCAGGAGATTTAACAAATGCAAAAGCAATGAATACCTCGGCGACACGTGCCTGTCAATGCCAGCGCCTAAAACGGATAGCGGAATAATAGATTTCGTAATCACATGCAAACTATTTGTGTTCTGTTGATATTTTAAGTACCGTGCCTGATGGCGAAATCTGGAAGGACTGAAAATTTGTTAGGTGTGCGAACGAAATGTGTAATTTGTGGTCTTAGTGGATTGGATTAAATAAGCTGAAATTAAATTAATTCAACTTGAGATATCATGTAAGAAAACCAAGTATCAGCCGATTTCATGTATATTGAGAGACCTGCAAACATTTCCAACTTACAGGTACCCGAGAGGTATCACAGCAGTTATCTACTTTCATATATGCCGAAGAGTGGCTCGAAATTCAGTCGATTTTTCAATTTGACGGTCGTTTTAAACAAAGTATGTCAGAAAAAATTTTTGCGATTGCCAACTATTGGTTTAACTTCGCCTGCAACGCCTCGATGCCGTACCGATATTTCAGTGTTCCCATCGGTGTCCGATTTTGCGTGCATCGGATCCGTTGCATATGCTTGATTTAAATTCCTGATATTTCGGCATGACGTGTCGTTTTCCGGCATGAGACGTCCGCCCGGGGCCCTGAACCGTCATTTTCCGGCGGGCATTTTATCGACTTTTTCGCCCCCCAGAACATAGCCGCCGTCCAGCCGGATGAGGCTGCCGGTCATAAAGGGGGCATCCTTTATGATAAAGTTTACGGTTTTAACAATGTCTTCAATGGCGCCGGTGCGCCCCAGCAGGGTGTGAGCGAGGATTGCTTTTTTCTGATCGGCTGTCAGCAATCCCCAGCCCCTGGTTTTTTGGGCATGCCGGGTTTTAAAAAAACCGAGCATGATTTCATTGACCCGCACCTGCGGTGCGCCCATGCGGGCCCAGGTCTCGGTTAACAGCGAAACGCCCCGGTTGGCAGCGGCATACCCGTCGTTAAATACCGGGCCGGCCGGGCCCGAGCGACCCACGATTCCGGCAATCGAGGAAAAGTTGATCACGACGGCATCACCGGCTGTTTTCAGGTGCGGCAGGGCGGCATCAAACACCCAGCGCTTGGCCCGCAGGGTGGTCGCCATTTCCAGATCCCATTGCGGCTGATCATATTGCCCGTGTACCACCGGCCAGCCGCCGCGCTCGATATTGTTGATTAAAATGTCCAGGCGGCCGAAACGGTCGATAACCGTCTCCATCATTGCGGGTATGGCTGCGGTTTCAAGCAGATTGATCTGTAAAACAAGATGGTCGCTGCCGGCAGCGGCCAGATCCTTTTTCAGCGCCGCCAGCTCCTCTTCCCAGTCAAAGTAGGTCAGGGCAACCTTTACCCCGGCTTGCGCCAGCGACAGGGCAATGCCCTTGCCGATGCCCTTGATGGCACCCAGCACTAAAGCCACTCTTCCATCAAGTTTCATAACGTCTCCGATGGGTTAACAGTTTAAAATCGGAAATATTAATCCTTATCCCTGTGGAGTGATGGAGTGTTGGAGTAATGGAGTGTTGGATCTCTGCAATCGGAAAATCATCCTGTCGCATTTACACGACTCCAATACTCCAGTGCTCCAATACTCCATTGTCTGCCAAACAGTTTAATTGATCCAAATCTAAAATTAGGTGTCTGATTTCAGTATTGATCGAGTTGAGACCGATTCGTTTTTTCTATTTTGAATATCGAATATCGAACCAGGAATTTCGAATGATGAAGTCTTTTTCCCTCGACATTCATTATTCCTTGTTTGGTGTTCTGCGGTTCTCCGACACCTTCTTGTACCGCCGAAGCTTGCAAGGCGAAGGGAGGAACAGTGAAACTTTATTTATTGAACACCATCTGTTTGACCCACTCCATCCCGATTTCCAGCAACACCGTATCATCGCTTTCGGCGGCCGCGCGTTTTCGGGGGTCCACCTCGATCTGATCTAAGATCTTATCTTCTGATATCCGGGTTCTGAAACGCTCGAGGTCATAAAGCGCTACATAAAACAGCTGCTGTGATTGCGGGTCCAGCGGGCCGGGACGCAGCTGGTTTTTGAGCCGGATGATATCCAGCAGCTGATCGTTGAAGTGGTTGTAAATTCTAATTTGCTGGTCGTCTATCCATTGCCCTGCGGTCTGCGATCTGGCGGCATTAAATCCCAAACAATGCGGCTCTTTGAGCAGCATGAAATGCTCGCTGACCCGGCCGGCTTTACGATTGCGGGATATGGCCCGTGCCAGCGGATACATGCGGCAGGACGCCGGCCGGTCGGAATAAACACGGCATCCATCCGGAGTGACAAACGGGCAGGTTAAGCGTTCGGCATCGGCCGGCTTCAGTGCCACGACCGGCAGGCCTGATTCGGGCCCGATGTGCTGGGTCGTGTAGCGTTTTAGAAAATCGCCGGAAGAAAGAGCCAGTCTCTTTTTCAGGCGCAGGATATCGTATGGGTACAAAAACTGATTTAAATCGCGGCAACATTCATTGAAACAGGCCACGTTGGGCGAGCACTCGAATCGGAAAGGTGTGTCCGGTTCTATCGGTTTAAGGTCGTCTTCCAATTTTTTCTAATCCTCGGATTCAAATTTTCAGCGTTCAGATGTCAGCGTTCAGGTGTCAGATATCATCTGGGAACTTTCCCCTGTTTGATGGGTTTGATTGGTTAAATTTGTTCAATTGGTTCGGTTTAAGCCAACCAATTCAACCAAATTAAACAAATAAAACTAATTTAACATTTTCCCGAACTCCTGAACCCAGCGATATCAGGTTTCAGCGGTGTATCAAAGGAATTTCTGATTTGAATTTTTTTTT
>JASFGN010000329.1:0-4637 GCA_050123735.1 Desulfobacterales bacterium
TTCCGGTGGCTGAATGATCGGCAGCCGCTGCCTCCGCACCCGCCGATCCTTGAATCTGCTTGAGTTGCGGCTTTTCGGTGACTTCACCCATTGGGCCGTTTTCATATCCCCAGCTCCAGGTATTCCGAAACCACAGTGTGGGCAGTACATGGCAGACGGCCGCTTGCGGTCCCCGATTGGCAATTGTAATCTGAATTAGAATATCGCGTTCATCGGCCTTGGCGTATTCAATGAATACATCAAAGTAGCGGTTGTCACGAAACACGCCGGTATCCAGGAGCTCGTATTCAAAATCCAGAAAATTCCGGCGCCTGTTTTCGTTCACCAGATCGCTATAGGGGTATCTCTCCTGGGGGTATTTATACAGCGCTTTCATATAGCTATGGGTCGGCGTGCTGTCCAGGTAGAAGTAATATTCTTTGACATCTTCGCCGTGGTTGCCTTCGGCGCCGGTCAGGCCGAACATGCGCTCCTTTAAAATCGAATCTTTGCCGTTCCACAGGGCAATCGCAAAGCACAGGTATTGGAAACGATCCGATATGCCGGCTATTCCGTCTTCCCCCCAGCGGTAAGCCCTGCTGCGGGCATGGTCGTGGGGAAAATAGTCCCAGGCGCTGCCGTCGGTGCTGTAATCTTCGCGTACGGTGCCCCACGAACGCTCACTTAGATACGGGCCCCATTTTTTCCAGTTGGCTTTGCGCTCGCGGTATTCGATTAAACGCTGGTGTTCTGCTGTAATTGGCATAAGATGTCCTCTGCGGGTTGTATGATCGTTTAGTTAACCACTCAGCGGCGCTTGTCAACTTCTACAAAACATAATGCAGCTGCTTTGCCATCAAAAGTAAAATTACCCGACGAAAAAATGTAAGGCTTCGAACGGGTGAGCGACAGTACTGCAAAACGGATCGGTCCCTGTTTTGACAGCGGTGTTTTTCTTCTTATTTTCCGATAAATTGCAAACGTCGTTTTTTCCATTTAGCAGGCAGATGATTGTGACCGGTTTTTCAGAAAGGAACCAGCGATGTTAAATCCAAGTGAATTTCCCCAGGCGCAGCCTTACGACGAGCACAATCAACGGCTCATCGAAAATGTTCACCCTGCCGACTGGGTCAATCGCGAGCCGGACGGTCGCTACAACATGGTGGTGATCGGTGCCGGTACTGCCGGATTGATCACCGCCGCCGGCACCGCCGGTCTGGGCGGCAAGGTGGCTTTGATTGAACGCGGCCTGATGGGCGGCGATTGTTTGAATGTCGGCTGTGTGCCCTCCAAGGCCCTGATCCGGACCGCACGCGCTGCGGCCGATGTGCGCACCGCCGGACAGTTTGGCGTGCACGTGCCAGACGGCATGCGCATCGACTTTGCGGCTATCATGGAACGGATGCGCCGTCTGCGCGCCGATATCAGCAAACATGACTCGGCCAAACGCTTCAGCGGGCTCGGCATGGATGTGTTTATCGGGTCTGCCCGGTTTACATCACCCGATACGGTCGAAGTCGACGGAAAGGCGCTCAAATTTGCCAGGGCATGCATTGCGACCGGTTCGCGTGCACAGGAGCTGCCCATTCCCGGGCTGGCCGATGTTGATTTTCTGACCAATGAAACCGTGTTTTCCCTTACCGAATTGCCCCGACGACTGGGTGTGATCGGCGCCGGGCCGATCGGCTGCGAGCTGGCGCAAGTTTTTGCCCGCTTCGGCAGCGAGGTAATTTTAATCGAAGCCATGCACGGCATTATGCCCAACGATGAGCCCCGTGCGGCTGAAGTTGTACAAAAGGTTATGGAAGCAGATGGCGTCAAACTGCGATGTTGCGGTAAAAACCTTGAAATCCGCAAGCAGGCCGACGGTATTCATCTGGTGGTCGACTCTCATGGCACCCATTACGATGAGGGGGTCGACCGGTTGCTGCTGGCCGTCGGGCGCACGCCGAATGTGGAAGGTTTGAATCTGGAAGCAGCCGGAGTGGCATATGATAAAAAGGGCGTTCAGGTCAACGAGCGCCTGCAGACCACCAACCGGCGAATCTATGCTGCCGGTGATATTTGTTTTCCGTACAAATTTACGCATACCGCCGATGCCACCGCGCGCATTGTTATTCAGAACGCGCTGTTCTTCGGCCGCTCCAAATCAAGCGCCCTGACGGTTCCCTGGTGTACCTATACCGATCCGGAAGTGGCTCACGTGGGGCTTTATCCCCGGGAGGCTGAAAAAAAGGGCATTGCGGTCGATACCATCACCGTTGAAATGAATACGGTCGATCGCGCCATCCTTGAAGGCGATGATGACGGTTTCCTGGATGTTTATGTTAAAAAAGGAACGGATGACATTCTGGGCGCCACCATGGTCTGCCGGCACGCCGGCGATATGATATCTGAAATTACGGTGGCCATGGCCGCCGGTGCCGGACTGGGCACCATAGCGCGCACGATACACCCGTACCCGACTCAGGCCGAAGCCATCAAAAAAGCCGGAGACGCCTACAACCGCTCACGGCTGACGCCCCGGGTGCAAAAGATTTTCAATACCCTGTTAAAGTGGCGACGTTAAATAATCTATTACGATGGACGTAGCGAGCGATGCCGACAGCCAAAACCAAAGCGTTAAAAAAACAGACCTGTGTGCTGGCCGGAGATATCGGCGGCACCAAGACCCGTCTGGGTCTGTTTGTTGCCGGTAAACAACGCCCTGTGGCCCGGGTGACGGCGGAATTTTTCAGTCGCCGGTCGCGCAGCCTCGAGGCGATTATTGATCAAATGCGGGCGCGCTACCCGGCAAAGATCAAAAAAGCTTGCTTCGGTATCGCCGGACCGGTGATCAACGGGGTATGCCGCACCACAAACCTGCCCTGGGTGGTGTCGGAGCAAAAACTGCAAAAGCGCTTCGGCTGGCAGCGGGTGCGGCTGATCAACGATCTGGGCAGCACCGCCATGGCCATCCCGTTGCTCGTGCACCGGGAGGTCAAAGCGCTCAACAGCGCAAAAGTTCACAAAAACCAGAACATCGGTCTGGTGGCGCCGGGAACCGGCCTGGGACTGGCCCTGCTGGTTTTTGTGGATGGCCGCTACCGCCCGGTGGCCTCCGAGGGCGGGCATGCCGGCTTTGCCCCCGCCGATGAATCCGAAATAGGTCTGTGGCAGTATCTGCAGGACCGCTTCGGCCACGTCAGTGCCGAGCGCGTCCTTTCCGGCCGGGGATTGGTCAACATTTATGACTGGCTCAAACATGGCGGGGACATTACCGAATCGCCCGAAGTCCACCAGGCCATGCGTGCGGGCGATCCTGCGCGCGTCATCTCTGAAAACGCCATTTACGGCAATGATCCGCTTTGCCGGTCCGCGCTGCAGCGATTTTGTCGGATCTTCGGATCCATCGCCGGTAATCTGGCCCTGACCGGTATGACCACCGGCGGCCTTTACCTGGGAGGCGGGATTCCCCCCAAAATCTTACCGGCCCTCGAAACCGCGGATTTCAGGGACGCTTTCGTCGCCAAAGGACGTTTTAAGGCATTCATGCAAAAAATTGCGGTGCGGGTGATTCTCAACGACCGGGCCTCTTTGCTGGGTGCCGCCCATTGCGCGCTGAATCTGTAATCGCGATTTTTTATCCTGCCGGGTTTCCACCCGTTTTCCGGATCTTCCCCCGGGCGTTATTCCAGTCTTGCGCATCGCCGCGCCTTAGGCTATACAAAACGCATGAGCCTTCTTGCGGTCAAGAATCTCTCTCTGTCCTTCGGCGGCCTGCAGGTGTTGTCCGATGTCAGCTTCGAGGTCGTTCCGGGCGAGGTTTTCGCCATCATCGGGCCCAACGGCGCCGGTAAGACATCCATTCTAAACAGCATCAGCGGCTTTTATCATCCCGATGAGGGGCAGATTCTTTTCGAAGAACAGGACATCACCCGTTTGGCCGCCCATCGGCGCGCTGCCCTGGGCATCGGCCGGACCTTTCAGAATATCGCGCTTTATCGCGGCATGTCCGCACTGGACAATATTAAACTCGGCGCTCATAGCCATCTGAAAAGCGGGCTGCTGGCATCTTTGTACTACTGGGGGCCGGCCCATCGGGAAGAGATGGCGCTCAGGCGCAAAGTCGAAGAAGAGATTATCGAATTTTTGGAAATCGAGGCCATCCGGAAGCTGCCGGTGGGATCTCTGGCTTACGGCCTTCAGAAACGCGTCGAACTGGGCCGCGCACTTGCCATGCGACCGAAAATACTGTTGATGGATGAGCCGGTCACCGGCATGAATGCCGAAGAGACCGAGGATATGGCCCGCTTCATCCTGGACATCAATGAGGAACACAACATGACCATTGTGCTCATCGAGCACGATATGAAAGTCATCATGGATATTTCGGATCGGGTTTTGGTTCTCAACTTCGGCCAGAAGCTGGCCGAGGGCAAACCCCAAGATGTTCAACAGCACCCGGAGGTCATCAAAGCCTACCTGGGAGAGAAAAAGGCGCGCGATGGACATATTCCTTCAGCTGCTCGTTAGCGGTATTGCGGTCGGGGGTGTTTACGCCTTAATCGCCCTGGGATTTGTTCTGATATATAAGGCCACGAGCATCATTAATTTTGCCACCGGCGAATTCATGATGATCGGGGCCTATTTTTTTTATACCTTTATGGTTTACATGG